>NZ_JABXKO010000019.1:0-7008 GCF_017114965.1 Nostoc sp. JL31 | reverse complement strand
AAGATTTGCCTGCACTGCCTCCTGCTATTTTTTAGTTCTATCGAACTCACGTTAATTTAAAAGTGTGCGAACTTCTTTGATTCGCAAATCTTTTGGGTTGATTGCTGGCGGAGTTACAGCTTGCTTTGTTGGTTGAACTCTAGGCTGTTGATTGTCTTTGCGGGGTCTAATATTATTCTGTGCTTGTTCAGCCTTTTTAGGAGTAGTTGCGCCTTCAGCATCATCATCTTCATCTGCTGTGACTGATAAAATTGCACAGACTGCGTATCGACGGGCATAGGTCAAAGCTGCACCCAATTTCTGGGAATCACTAATCTCAGGTAAGGGATAGGTGCTTGTGATACTCTCCCCAGATTCATGAAAAATATGAGTCCGTAGCACGGTTTTACCTTCAAAGATTTCGGTAGTTTGGATTATTACTAATCCATGTTTACTGAGTCCGGAAGTGACAGCATCCAATACAGCATCTAGTGTTGCATATTTGCGTTTATAGTGAGGATTAGTACCGTCTTTTTGAATGGGGTTAAACTCTGCCTTTGCTTTAATTAAAGCTTTGATTAGTTCTTGCATTATTCAATTCCAAACTTTTACCAATCACTTTCGTTAATATCACCAGACATTTTTTTGTTAGATTTGGCTTTATTTATCTGAAACTCTGAGGCTTTTAACACAGGCATTGCCGCAAGTTTGACCGAACTTTTAGCTTGATGATAGAGGAATTGGGTTATCCCATCAGCGTCTTCCCCATCTTCGACTTGTGCCCAGAGAGAACAACCCAGTTCTAATGATTCATAGTCGCCGAGATTAAATTTTCTAGAGTAACTACCAGTTTTTATTTATACCTATTGTCTCAAGTATGTGATTTTGAGACATCCGGTACTCTTTCGTTTCAACAATCCTAATGGCATCAAATCGATAGTTGCCGATGTACAACTCAACGGCTTGGGCGGCTGCAAAGTCTTTCTTAGCCATAATCGCTTTCTCCACAAGAATTTCATCAATCCCTCGCGGAGCGTTTGTATGGTAGATTGCACTTCCCTTGGTGTTATCATCGCTGCCCAAAGTTATTTGAATCAGTATTTAGTTAAGATAGTCAACGCCAGTAAGGGGTAAGAGTTAACACTCAAAGGATGAAGGTAAAAATTCAATACCGATTAGCTTATTAATTTTTTAAAAGTAAAAAAGACCCAGGCATTTAATCTGGGTCTTTGAGGTTAGCAATCATCCCAAGATTTCAATCACAGCCGCTAGAATAGCTGGGGCTTTGTCTGAAACCGGAATGAATACCCGCTTGCACCAGTTGATGATCTCGGTGAAACATCCAACAGCTAAGAGTCGCTCTGCAAGTGAGATAGCATTAACCAGCTCTATGCGAGGTTCTGCGGCAATATAAGAACGCCGTAAAGTTACGCCACCCGGTAACTGCTGGGAATAGCCTTCGTTTAGCACTAAAGAGACTAACTCCTGTGGGCTTAACAGCTTGTCCTTGAGTCCGAGTTGTTCAGCCACCGACTGGATATCCTGAGCGTTAACCATCCGACCGAGTATCTTTTGTCCATCGCTGGTTTGTAACCTGAAGACTCGGCTACTGTGCTGCGGCAAGATTTTCCAAATGGGCAACAAAATACCGATGACTAAGTGCAGGTAATCGGTTGTGAACTTGGGCAGTGCGTCCACTTCAGTAGACCACCCTGTGACGAACGCATCGACACAAACGGCTTTCCAAGTGGAAGATTCTAAATCCTTGACTGGTATACGGGTTTCTTTTTGGGGACGGACAAGTAACACTCTTGGTACAACACTACCATCAGCGTCGTAGATACTATGTGTCGGAATTTACACAGCAGCATTACCAGACTTGGAGTTGATCATGAGCAGTCCAAGATATTGAGTGGCGAACTCTAACATCTCTTCAGCAGTTTTAATGTTGTTCTTCTGGGTGCGTTGTACTTTCAAGTAATTGGTGACGCTACCTGTGGCAGGGTGGGTGTACACAGCTTCCTGGCTCTCAACAGTAAACCGTTCAGCCCGTAAAGTCTCTACACCCATCTCCAGCCACGATCGCTGCTTCAATCTGCTGGCTCAAGAGTAATTCAAACCTCTCGAAAATCACGTTTTGCATATCAATTCGTAGAGCCAGTAGTCGGTTGAGGAATTGACGCAGTGGATCGCAAGCCATTAAAATCGCTATAACCATTGTATATTAAGCATTTTAGATTTTCGGATAAGTCTAATTGTCTAATATGATACCTGCACACTGTCGTCCTTTACCAGCACCCGTCCCATCACCAAGGAACCAGCCACGGCGAAATCTAACAGCGTTTTCTGAGCTATTTGCTGCTACAGTCACATTATCAAGAGAATCATCCACAATATAAGACCCAGACAGAAATTCACAGTGGGCAAAACCAGCGTAAATAACGCTCTCAAGCTGTGCCTCTGACAACAAGCCTTGTGCAATAATATTGCTAGGAAGATGCGGTTTATAAGTTGGTGCTGGTGGCGAAACAAGTGCTAGGGCTGCACTTTCGCACAGTAGGGATGGATGAGGTAAAGCGTCCTTGATTCGGATTCGCTGTGGGCGATATGTTTCATATAAAGTATCTTTCAAACCCTCACTAGCCGTCCACTCGATAACCTCATACTCCAGCACTACTACGTCGTCTGCAAGAAAAGAAACTGTTTCTGGTTGTGCAACTGTAGTACGTTTTAGCAATTGAACAACTTTTGCGATCGCAGCAGCTTTGATATCTAAGCGTTCCCACGAAGATCGCTGTGGCAACTGCTGAACCAGTGCCAGTATTTCAGGCAGATTTAAAGTTTCAGTAATGCAAGGAATTTTGTTGGAGTCAGCCGGGACTTTATCAATTACCGTAATCCGGGTTTCCATCGTCGTCCCGTGTTTCGAGTACACCTTGCCGTTGACCCCAACAGACAGTAGAACTCGCGCAAAATCCTGCCACTTAAGGAAAGTCTCTCGCCAGCTTGGGTTAGCCGGAGAGAACCAATTGGCTGTGATTGTTACCAATCGTCCACCGTTAGCCAGTCTTTGCAATGCCGAGTTGATGTGGCTCTTTGTTGCGTCGGGATTGCGACTGTTGATTTTGGGAGATGCGGAGAAAGGTGGATTCATCAGAACAACCGAAGGCTGAGTCTTGCCAGCTAAATAATCGTTGATTTGTTCGGCGTTCACCCCAAATAGTGGAGTGCCGGGAAACAATCGCCGCAGAATCTTCGATCTATCGGGTGCAAGCTCGTTGAGCATCAGACTTGCACCCCTAAGTTTAGCCATTTGTGCTAATAAACCAGTTCCGGCACTTGGCTCCAGAATCAAATCATCAGCATTTATAAATGCTGCTTTGGCTACCAGATAAGCCAATGGTAACGGTGTCGAGAATTGCTGAAGCTGTACTGACTCTTCACTGCGCCGTGTTTGCGTTGGGCAGAGGGCTACTAACTTCTCCAATTCCAATAATACTGTTAGCGGCGACTCTAATAAACGCTTGTAACCTTTTTGACGCAGATATAATATTTGCGCCGCTTCCACTGCCTCGTAAGCATCCTTCCACTGCCATGCGCCCTCTGCTGCCGTGCCGTGAAAGTGGCGATTCATCTGGGCTTGGATTGTCCTGGTGGAGATAGTCCGTTGCTCGATCAGTGATTTGGTGAGTTCTTGAGCAACGTTGAGGATTGATTGCCCATAATCCAGAACTGTTTCTAGGTCAAACAGAGTTCCTTGCGTGGCTATAAGGCTGACCATATCTATTATATAGAATACATCACTTTCGCTTTGGCGTAGCCGTTTGAGCTAAGACGGGTTAGGTAGGAGTAGTCGGAGTCTGGGCAAAGGGATTATAACTGCTGGCGTGGGAACAGAATGGTGAGGGGATTGTGGTTCTAAAGTCCAGGGGTCGGAAATCTTCTCAAATGCGATCGCCCAAAACCAGGCTTCGTCCATTGCTCCTGCTTCCACAGCAAAATATATTGCCATTGGAATCGTTTGCGTTTGTCCTGGGATATTGCCCGCCAGCATCAACGTGGCACCAAATTCACCCAAAGCACGGGCAAAGGCGAGAGTTGTAGCCGCTACAATTCCGGGCAGTGCTAGAGGTAGACTGATGCGCCAGAAGATTGCCACTTCCGTTGCACCAAGAGTTCTGGCTACCCGCAAGAGATTGGTGTCAATCTGTTCAAACGCTCCCAATGCAGTTTTATACATTAATGGGAAGGAAACAATTGTAGCTGCGATCGCTGTGATTTTTCAGTAAGTCCTTGCGAGTCCCATCAACTAACAAACCTTTTTTCTGTAAAGCATCTATCTGTTTAGTTGCAGCTGAGATAAAAACGTCAACTCCTGCACCCTGTTCAATCTGTTGTTGCAAAGCGCCTGATGAACCAAAGTTGTAGCTCAGAGAAACATTTGGCTTTTCCTTACTGTAGAGAGGTTTGATTTCGTCCATCGCATCTCTGAGGCTAGCAGCTGCTGATATCGTCAAATTTGCTGTTTGGGCTGCTGGGCTAGGAGTTGAGGATGAGTTAGGTGTAGTCGTTTGACTACAGCCGACGATTAGTAAAAATGAGATAAATACCCAACTGACAAAAGTCAGCATTCGTTTATTATTCATTTGCAGTCTCTCAAGCATTTTTTCTTAATTAATTCATAATTTACCAATCTAGCGGACTAGTAACCAAAAAAACTGGTAAAAAATTACAGATTACCACTTAGAACTGACTGTTATCAATAACTGTGCCGATACTGACTAAAATTTTGCCAGCTTTTTACCATATAAGTTGGTAAAAAGCTGAAAATCTGGTAATAATAATGCATCGGGTGTTTTTTAGTACCAACTATTTCAGGAATCAAGTTGGTCTAATAGTATTTGAGGTGTGAGGTTAATGTCTGGTTTTTTACATAATTCATTGTTGATTGCTCCAATCTTATTAGTAGTTAGTCTGGTGAATGCTCAAGGTGCATCAGCTATTCCAGCAGATATGCAGACTACTCAGTCTCCGGCAAAAGAAGGTGTGGTTGCTCAAACAGATAATCAAGCTGTTTTGACTGCACCTATCGGCGTTACTTCATCTGACCAGAGCCAGCAGTTCAATGATCGCAGCAGCAAAAATCCGAACTCAGTCATGAGTCAGGTTACTTCAGTCTCTCAACTATCTGATGTGCAACCTACAGATTGGGCATTCCAGGCTTTACAATCTTTAGTTGAGCGCTACGGTTGTATAGCTGGATATCCTAATGGCAGCTTCCAAGGAAATCGGGCAATGACTCGTTATGAGTTTGCCGCAGGTCTTAACGCTTGTCTGAATCGGGTTAATGAATTGATTGCTACTAGTACAGCAGAGTTAGTCACAAAAGAAGACTTAGAAACCTTGCGAAAATTGCAAGAAGAATTCGCTGATGGACTAGTTGAAATACGGGGACGGATAGATGGGTTGGAAGCTCGTAATGCAAACCTGGAAAATCAACAATTTTCAACTACTACCAAGTTAAATGCAGAAATAATTTTCTCTGTTGGGAGTGTGTTTGGTGGGGATAGAGCGCTAGATTCCGATCGCTGGAGAAGAATTGAAGCAGCTCCTGCGGGTACAGCTAGAGAGGCTGCAAGAGCTAACGAGTATACAGCATCGGGTGGACGAAGGCTTCAGGACAACGCGATTTTCAGCGATCGCATCCGCTTGAATCTAATTAGTAGTTTCACTGGCAAAGACCAGTTGTTTACCCGTTTAGAAGCGAATAACACCACAGCCTTTAGTGGGGCAGTCACAGGTACAAACATGACCCGTGTATCGTGGGACGGGAACAACGACAACAACATTGTACTGGGCAAATTATATTATCGCTTCCCGGTAGGTGACAAAATCAATGTCATTGTTGATGCTATTGGTGGGGAATTCTACGACAACTTCAACACTATTAACCCTTTGCTGTCCTCAACCCCGATTGGATCTCTTTCGCGGTTTGGTCGATTCTCCCCTATTTACCGCGCCAGTAATACGGGTTCTGCTAGTAATACAGGTTCAGGGGTCAGCGCCATCTTTAAATTGAGCGACGCGATTACTTTATCTGGGGGTTATCTTGCTAGAAGAGCTAACGATCCTAGTGCTGGTGCAGGGCTATTTGACGGTAGTTATGGTGCTTTAGCTCAATTAGCATTCCAGCCAAACCAAAACTTAACTTTTGCTTTGAGCTATGCACACTCTTACTTTACTGGTAGTAATAATGATGTTTCCGTTTCGGGGGCTTATGGTAGCGCTTTCGCTAATACCCCATTTGGTGCTGGTGTTGCCACTTCAGCCAATCATTATGGGATAGAAACCAGCTATCGTTTCAACCCCCAATTAGTACTTTCTGGTTAGGTTGGGTATAGTCAAGCGATCGCAGAGGTTAGTTCTGGTGCAAATGTTAATAGAGGTGATAAGGCAGACATCTGGAACTGGGCGGTCACTTTAGCTCTCCCTGATTTAGGCAAAAAGGGTAACTTGGGAGGTTTAATCTTTGGTCAACCACCCAAGGTGACGAGTAATGACTTTGGCCCTGCTGTACTTACTGCTACTAGTAATCTTCGTGAAGATAGCGATACATCTTTCCATTTAGAAGGACTATATCGCTACCAAGTGAATAACAATATCTCAATTACACCAGGCTTGATTGTGATATTTAACCCAGAGCAGAACAGCAATAATGACACTATCTATACAGGAGTTGTTCGTATTACATTCCGATTCTAGATAAATTTGCATTAAAAAGACGGCAGTCGTTATAACAGGGAGACAGTCTGCTAGGTGGCTTTGCTAACTTGTTAATACAATGCCTTTCCAAATTGTGGAAACTGCCGTTGCAGAAGGAAATATGAATTTTTACCCAAATATTGTTCTGAAATGTAGCAAGATCCTGTGCCACTTCCCTACGGGACGCTACGCAAACGTGAAAGCTATGCGTAGCTTTATAAGCGGATCGCCACAACTTATCTACTCATTTCGAGCTATTCTGTAGCA
>NZ_JABXKO010000040.1:0-190062 GCF_017114965.1 Nostoc sp. JL31 | reverse complement strand
TTGTCATTTGTCATTTGTCATTTGTCATTTGTCATTTGTCATTTGTCATTTGTCAGTAGTTATTCTCCTCTGCTCCCCTGCTCCCCTGCTCTTCATGCCCCATGCCCCATGCCCCATGCCCAATATTCAATTCGTTTGGGTATTAATTTTTTGGATTAGCCGATCGACTTGCTCAACCATCTCCTTGTTTTTCTCAGCTTGGAATAATTCTCTGGCTTTTTTGAGATTAACGATCGCTTCTTTTGGTTGTTGTTCTCTTCCCAAAGTGATTCCCAAATTATAGTAAGTGAATGCATCGTTGGGTACAAGGCTAATGGCTTTTTTGTAATGTGCGATCGCTTCTTGAGGTTTACCTCGATCATCCATTGCATTTCCTAAACCTGTGTAAGCTTGTGCGTGTTTGGGATCGAGGCGAATCACTTCGGTATAGCCAGCGATTGCTTCTGTTAGCTTGCCTTGAGCGTAAAAAGCACTTGCTAAATTATAGTGAGCGTCTGCATAGTTGGGAGCGAAGCTGATGGCTTTTTTGTAATGTGCGATCGCTTCTTCTAGCTTGCCTTGAGCGTACAGAGTATTTCCCAAAGCATTATAACCCGCTGGATTTTTCGGAGCGAGGCGAATGGCTTCGGTATAGTTGGCGATTGCTTCTGCTGGCTTTCCTTGAGCGTAGAGAGCATTTCCTAAGTAATAGTAAGCGTCTGCATAGTTAGGATCGAAGCTAATAGATTTTTTATACTGGGTAACTGCTTCTGCTAGCTCACCTCGATCGTACAGAGCATTGCCTAAACGGGTGTAAGTCGGGGCATAATCTGGTTTAAGGCGAATTGCTGCTGTATATTCGCTGACTGCTTCTGTGAGCTTGCCTTGAGTGTAGAGAGCATTTCCTAAGTTATAGTGAGCTTCAGCATATTTGGGTTCAAGGCTGATGGCTTTCTGATATTGTGCGATCGCAGCTTCTAACTGATTCAGTCTTGCTAAAGTCAAACCGAGATTAAAATATGCTCTAGAGTCTTGAGGATCGAGACTAATGGCTTTATTGTATTGAGCGATCGCTTCTTGTGGTTTACCTCGATCATCGAGAGTATTTCCCAAGGCTATATAGGCTTGTGCAAAATTGGGTTCTAGTTCAATTGCCTTCCGAAAAGCCGCCTCCGCTCCTTTTAAATCTCCCTGTTTATAGAGATTGCTTCCTTGCTCGAAGTTAGCAACTGCGTTTTTGTTCCGAATAACTGCGGACTGAGTATTTTGAATCTTTGCTAAAATAACGCCAACATCTTTACCAAAGGCAGTATTCCCATTACTCAAACACAAGCAGATAATAGCTGCTACCAGTAGATTCTTGTTTTTCAGCATTTTTATTACCTTACCTGCTTGGATTACATACTAATATCAAGTTCGGCTAATTGCCATCATAAAAATACCCCATCTTAGCCCTTCCTTACTTGCTATTCGGGGAGCAAAAGCGTAGCTTTGGCGGAGTTATAGCAGGAATTATAAGTGATTAAGCTAACTTGATACAAGTGTAATCTCATATAAATGGCTATTTGTATACAATAGACATTTCCAAGCCCCTCTCCAACCTTGGGAGAGGAATTTAGAGTGAAAGCTATTTGATTCATGCAATGAAGTCTAATAGTTGGTGCTTTATTAAAAATAAAAAGTCGTTTGTAGGTCAATAGGCTTGGGTTAAGAGTTATTGATGTGGACGATTGGTCTTTCAAGACATGATCAATCGCGTCTCCATATCTCAATACAATTCAGTTAAGAATTTCTTCCTTCTCTTTCCTTTGCGTACTTTGCGCCCTTTGCGGTTCGTTAGAAAACTTACTTTGACAAAGCGTTAAGCCTTAACTGAACCGTATTGCTCTACATCTGGGTTTTTGGCTTATCTGAACTGTATTGGTTTTTAGGTAATTGCTGACACTTTTGTTTCCATCAGTTTAACAATGGCTGCAATTAATTTTTCTGGATTCAGAGGTTTGGATAAATGCATCTGAAATCCAGCATTTAGGGCTTTTTCGTGGTCATTGTTTCTCGCAAAGGCAGTCAAGGCAATTGCTGGAATTTGTCCACCTTGTTCTGGTGTCCGAGTTCTCACTTCATGTATTAACATATAGCTATCCATATCGGGCATACTAATATCGCTGACTAATACATCTAGCTTGACTTCTGCTAAACTTTGTAATGCTTCATCAGCGGAAGATGCTGTCATCACAAAAGCCCCATCTTGCTCTAATACAAAAGCAACAAAATCTCGTGAGTCAGTATCATCATCGACAACTAAAATCCTGATGTCATTCAGAGGTAAGGATTTAGTAGCTAAGAATGCAGGGTAGTTTTTTTCATCCGTCAGCCTTGAACTTGCATCTGGTAGAAGCGGTAAGCTAATAGTAAATATTGCCCCTTTACCCTCACCGTGGCTATCTGCTTTGACAATGCCGCCATGCATTTCGATGATATTACGTACAATTGCTAATCCCAGTCCCAATCCACCAAACTTTCTTGTAGAGGTGCTATCTGCTTGGCGGAAGTAATCAAACACGAATGGCAAAAAGTCAGCGCTAATTCCTTTACCCGTATCGCTAAGGATTATTTGAGCATAGCCATCAGTTTCCTGAAGTCGCACTTCTACCTTTCCCCCTCTGGGTGTAAATTTGATTGCGTTAGAAAGGAGATTCCAGACGACTTGCTGCAAACGAGTCGAGTCGCCCATAATTTGCCCTACACCCGGTTCAAATACTGTATTCACCTCAATCAACTTTGTTTGTGCTGCTAACTGCATTGTCTGTAGTGCCGACAATATCGTAGACTTTAGATTAATCTTCGTGGTATTCAGCGTCAATTTACCTTGTAAAATTCTGGAGATGTCCAGCAAGTCTTCAATAAGTTGAACTTGTAAGGTAGCATTTCGCTCGATTGTAGCTAGTGCTTCAGATGTCTTTGTTTGGTCTAACCTGCGGGTTTGCAACAACTTTGACCAGCCGAGAATTGCGCTGAGTGGAGTGCGTAGTTCGTGAGAGAGGACGGCTAAAAATTCATCTTTAATTCGATTGGCTGTTTCTGCTTTCGCTCGTGCTACTTGCTCTAATTCCAGCAGGTGCGCTCGTTCTTCAAGTATTTGTTTTTGTTCGTGGATATCCGTACAGGTTCCAAACCACTTGACTACAAAACCTTGCTCATCTTTGAGTGGTAAACCTCGCGCTAGCTGCCAACGATAGGAGCCGTCAGTAGCTCGTTTAAAGCGATATTCATTGTTATATATAGTGTTATTTTTTACAGCATCAGACCACACTTTATCAGCTCTTTGAACATCATCTGGATGCAATGCAGCTAACCAACCAGAACCCAAAGACTCCTCTAGTGTTAGCCCAGTGTATTCGCACCAATTTTGATTAAAAAAATCACATTCACCGTTAGGTTTAGTTGTCCATACAAGTTGAGGAATTGCCTCAGCCAAGTAACGGTAGCGTTCTTCGCTTTGTCGAAGAATTTCTAAGATGCGTTGACGTTCAAGAATTTCTTGTTGTAATTGCTCGTTAGTCTTAGTAATTTCATTGGTGCGAACAGCAACCATTTCTTCCAGATGATTCTGGTATTTTCGCAGTTCCTCCTCTACTGATAAGCGTTCGGCTATTTGGGTTTGAAGTTCTTGATTTGCTTGTTCTAATTGAGCAGGGCTAGGAAGTGCCAGTGCTTGTGGAACTAAAGGCACAAGTTCTAATGCTGTAATTACAGATATTGTTGCAGTTACTGCTTTGAGAAACCCCGACACCCAATAGGTTGGATGCCAAAGTGTCCAAATCTCCATTAAATGAGTAGTACCGCAAGCTACGATAAATCCACTAAACAGCAAAAAAATCCAATCAAAGGGCAAATCTTTTCGCTTGCGGACAAAGTAGAAGAGTGTAGCTGGAATTGAGTAATAAGCTAGTGCAATGAATGCGTCAGATAATATGTGTAACCAAACTAAATTCGTTTGCCATAGATAGCAGTGTCCATGTGGAATAAATGATTCTGATGTCAAAAAGTTAGTCCACAATTCTGATATTATATTTGACATAAAGACTGGATTGTTTAATCTATAAAATCTACTACTAAATCTCTACCCTTGCTGAATACTATTCTAGTACCAAAATATTAGTGAGACAGTGTGTCTAATTTCTGTACTGCATAAATAAACTAAAATATGTCTTTCCAAAACAAAAAGGTTGTTAGTATCATCGCTGTTTTGCAAACATAAATCATTTAAAATTCCCAATATTTTTTCTTCTAAAGCCTAAATGAATTAATTGTGGCTATGGAGCTTGTGGCGCATCCGATTGCAATCGTAAGAGCTGTGAAGACATTGGTCAACATAATTATGGTATACAATAGTAAATTACCAAATAAAAACCATTCTCACCATGATGATGGGAATGGTAAAAAATTAGGAGACACAACAGGAAAATTTAATCTCTGCAATTCTGATTAAAGTTAAGATTCACTTGACTTAGCACTCATTTTATCTAACAGTTGAGTGATTTTTTTAGCTTTTTCAGGTTGGCGCTGTTTTTGTAATAAATCTTTAGCTTGTTGCAGGTTAGTTTTAGCTTCTTCTTCTCGCTCTTGCTGCATGAGGATATTAGCCAGACGCAAGTAAGCATCAGGATTTTTCGGACTGCGGCGAATTACTTCCCGAAATAATTCTGTTGCTTCTTCTACTTGTCCTTGCTGGTTTAAAACATCTCCCAAAAACAAGCGCACTACATCATTAGTAGAGTTGAGGGAAATCACTTTGCGAAAAGCCGCTTCTGCACCTTGGTAATCTTTTGTTTGGGCAAGATTGATACCTTTTTGAAACAAGTCTGAAGTTATCAAAGTTTTCCAAGCGAAATAACCAAGGATTGACAGACTCAGAACAACTACAACAGCAGCGATAATCGAACTAGTGGAAAAGGTTTCTAGCATTGTCTAAGCCAAAAGACAGGCGATAGGAAAAATCAGATATTCCATAAAAAAGAGTTTCCAGATAAATTGGTAGAATTGAGCGATCGCACTTTTCTCTTGTAAGTCTACCGTCAAACTCCGCAACCACAGCCAAGCCAACAGCCCCAAATGAGTAACTACCAGGAATATAGCGTTAACTGAAGCAACGTGTAGCACCCCAACCAGAATTATTCCCAGATAACAGGCAGTTATTACCCAAAGAGACAGATTGAACACAGCTTGGGGCCCAAGTTTAATGGTGAAAGTAGTAATATTGTAGAGGCGATCGCCTTCCATATCGGGGATATCTTTAAAGATAGCGATCGCAAAGGTAAACACCAAAATAAATAATGTCAACACCCAAACCACAGGCGGAATTGTTTGGCTTTGTTGCAACGCCCAACTGTAATGCAGATATAGCCCTAAGTTAACAATCGTACCGCGCACCGAAAAAATACACAGCGCCGCCCAAATGGGAAACTGTTTTAAGCGAATTGGCGGTAAAGAATAAGCAGTACCAATGGCCAAACTAATTGCTACCATACCCAATAAAAACGGGCCAGTTAGCCACGCCACAGCTAGCGCCAAAATCCCAGTAGAAGCAACAATTAATTGCCCAGTTTGCTGGGAAAACTCACCAGACGCTAAGGGTAAATGAGGCTTATTAATCTTGTCAATTTCCACATCTTCTAATTGATTCAGCCCCACAATATAAACATTGCCACACAGACAACCAATCCATGCACCGAAGACAGGGAATAGGGAATACGTAGAGACGTGATGAATCGCGTCTGTAGAGATATGATTAATCGCGTCTCTACTTATAGCAATGGCAATTAAATATAAACCCAAAACACTCAGACTTGTACCAATAATTGTGTGAGGGCGAGAGAATTTCCAGAAGGCGTATAACCACTGGAAATATGATTGAACAGGTTTGCCAGGTAAAGGGCTGTTTTGAGAACTTTGGCTCATGAGTAGCTTAGATACAGTATTCTGGTTGGTTGTTAATCATTGTCACAGAATTTGGTCATTAGACTTCTTTCATGAATCAATGAGCTTTTACCCTTCTCCTACGTGCCCTCTGCGGTAGCCTGCGACAACCCGAAGCGTCTACGTTATTCTAAACTTATAACTTCTTGCACCAACTCAAATAAAGAATGCGATTAATTTTATACAGTAAACCCGGCTGTCATTTATGTGAAGGTTTGCAAGAAAAGCTAGAACAAATCCAAAATCTCAGTTTCGAGTTGGAAGTTAGGGATATTACAACGCGTGAAGATTGGTTTGCTGCGTATGAGTATGAGGTGCCGGTGCTTTATTTATCGAACTACAGAGGCGCAGAGGACGCAGAGGGGCGTGAGAAACCATTGCCGCGTCCTTCTCCTCGTGCTAGTGTGCAGCAGTTAGAGCAAATGTTGCGTAAATATTTAGCCAATTAGAAAAAAATAATGCAGAATAAGCGCAAGATCAAGAATGTGACGAGGTTCACAAAATGAAATTGCGGGAATTACTAACAGCGGTAGACAGTGTTGAGCAATTGCCTAGTTATCCAACTTTAGAGGATGTGGAAGTTAGGGGTTTAAAGACGAATTCTCATGCTTGTCGTGTGGGAGATTTGTTTATCGGGATGCCAGGAACGCGGGTTGATGGTGGAGAATTTTGGCAAAGTGCGATCGCATCAGGGGCTGTAGCTGCGATCGTTTCTCCCGAAGCTGCACAAAAAAATCCTCCCACAAATCAGGCTGTGGTCATTAGTTCAAGTAATATCACTCAAGCTTGTGCCCAAATAGCCAGTGCTTTTTACGGTTATCCAGGGCGAAAACTCAAGTTGGTAGGTGTGACTGGTACAAATGGCAAAACTACAACTACTCATCTAATTGAATTTCTACTCAACAAAGCTAATTTAGCTACAGCTTTGATGGGAACTCTCTACACTCGTTGGGCAGGTTTTGAGCAAACTGCTGCCCACACTACGCCCTTTGCAGTGGAACTGCAACAGCAGCTAGCAGAGGCGGTAAAGGCTGGGAGTGAGTTCGGGGTGATGGAAGTCAGTTCTCACGCCTTGGCTCAAGGTAGAGTGTTGGGTTGTGAATTTGAGGTGGCGGTATTTAGTAATCTTACTCAAGACCATCTCGACTATCACAGCGATATGGAAGATTACTTTGCTGCCAAAGCATTGTTGTTTAGTCCTAATTATCTCAAGGGACGGGCAATAATTAATGCTGATGATTCCTACGGTAAGCGGTTAATTACGTCGTTGGATTCCGAACGGGTTTGGAGTTACAGCGTCAACGACAACAGCGCTGATTTATGGATGAGCGATTTAAGTTACCAGCCAAATGGTGTTAGTGGGACATTACATACACCAAAAGGTGACGTGGCTTTTCGATCGCCCCTAGTCGGACAATATAATTTAGAAAATCTTTTAGCAGCCGTAGGAGCAGTTTTGCACTTAGGGCTAGATTTGCAGTTAGTGGCATCTGTGATACCTGAGTTCCCCGGAGTTCCCGGAAGGATGGAACGGGTACAGATTAGTACTGAGCAAGATATTAGCGTGATTGTGGATTATGCCCACACGCCCGATAGCTTAGAAAATTTACTGAAAGCTGCACGTCCGTTTATACCTGGTAAAGTGATTTGTGTATTTGGTTGTGGAGGCGATCGCGATCGCACCAAGCGCCCAAAAATGGGTAAAATCGCTGCTGAGTTAGCTGATGTGGCAGTAGTGACATCAGATAATCCCCGGACTGAAGACCCAGAAAGGATTTTGCAAGATATTTTGGCGGGAATAGCTGACACAGTGCAGCCAACAGTAATTTGCGATCGAGCGATCGCAATTCGTACCGCTATTTTACAAGCACAACCCGGTGATGGAGTATTGCTTGCTGGTAAAGGTCACGAAGACTATCAAATTCTCGGTACCGAAAAAATCCATTTTGACGACCGAGAACACGCCCGCGACGCTTTACAGCAAAGACTTAAAGTACAAGCTTAATTTGGGCATTGGGCATTGGGCATTGGGCATGAGTTATTCTCCTTGTCCCCTTGTCCCCTTGTCCCCTTGTAGATAGAGTTTTTTATAGTTAATGTTTCTTTCCGTGGGAATTTTGTAAAAAATGCACACATAAAGGTGAAAATCGAAGACAGAATTATTTCTTGCTTCATCCAAGTTGTGCTTGACTCATGAATGTTTCTCTGGTTAAGGATCTGTCTGTTTATCAACTGGTTATGGGAGTGCAAATGCCTCCTAAACCATTGTCCCTCAGTCCTGCTACTCTGCTATCACTGGTGAGAGCGCAAATTGACTTACTCATTGAGCAGCAAATTGCAGCCACTCTCTGGGTGAAGCTACCACCAGATAAAATTTGGCAATCAGAATTAGCGCGTTATCAATCCTCGGTAGGTGCGTCTAGTCTCATTTATACTTGCCAGATTGAGGAGAGTAGGAAAGGCGAAGCAGGGGAAGACAAGGGAGAGGAAAGATTAAATATCTCTTCATCTCCCTCATCCCCATCATCTCATTATGTCCCCGTTCATCTACCACCAGATAGCCAAATTCGACGGGAAAACTTTCTGATGGTGTTATCGCCCCAGTTTTGCAGTTTAATTTTAGCTCATCGACCACTTAAAAAACGCAAAAATCAGACATCGGGGAAGGGAAATACTAATAAAAACCAGCCGTTGCTGATTATAACTACTGTTGAGGGGAGAGTAATTCAGCAAGTATTAAATAGTATCCAACAAGCGATTGCGCCAGAATCATCCTCAATTTTACCTGCTAGTTTTATTTGCCCAACCGTGCCCCAAGCCGCACTTATGAATCAACTGTTGGCAAAACAACTCCTCCGACAAGATGAAATTAATCGTCAAATCATCACAGCACGCACTAATAAGTTGGAGCAACAAAATCAAGAACTGCACAACAAAGAGCAACTCAAAGATGAATACCTGAAAAATGTCTGTCAGGAACTGCGTATACCTTTGACGCACATGAAGACAGCACTTTCGTTATTAAATTCCCCTAATCTTAAACCACCACAACGACAACGTTATTTACAAATGTTAAATACCCAGTGCGATCAGCAAAACTCCCTGATTGCTGGTTTTTTGGAACTGGTGCAGCTAGAACGGAATTTGGAGGGGACGACTTTGGAGTTGGTGCGTCTCTCAGATATAGTACCTGGAGTAGTTAGTACCTACCAACCTGTAGCCCAAGAAAAAGGAATTATGCTAGCCTACACCGTACCGACTGAACTCCCACCTGTTTGGTGCGTGAGTGGTAAGCTAAGGCAAATTGTGATTAATCTGCTACACAACAGCCTTAAGTTTACCCCTAATGGAGGTCAAGTATGGGTGCGTGCCCGTACTCAAGGCGATTATGTCCAATTAGAATTCCGCGACACAGGTATTGGTATTGCCGAAAACGAAATTCCCAAAATCTTCGATCGATTTTATCGCGTGCGTACAGCAGCAACCGAAGATTATGGTGGTGCTGGGTTAGGGTTAACGATAGTACAGCAATTGCTGCTGCGCTGTGGTGGATCTATTTCTGTAAAAAGTAAATTATCTGAAGGTTCTACCTTTACAGTGCAACTGGCGGCAACTGTTAGCAATATCTCAAGAGCGATCGCTACAGAAAATGAGTTATGAGTTATGAGTTATAAGTGATGAGTTAAAAATTCATAACTCATCACTCATAACTTATAACTCCTATTGCATGGGTTAAAAAATTAGAAGGTAAATTGTGGAGGTATTTTATATTCATAGCGAGAGACAAAATAAACACCAACTTGTTTATCGCTGTGATGACGGAAACCAAAACGTTCATATACTGCTCTGAGGTGTGGGCGTGAAGCGTCGCAATCTAGACGTAAATAATATCTACCAAGTGTTCGTGCATGTTCAACAGCCCAAGCTAGAAGTGCTGAAGAGACTTTACCGCCAGAGTAATTTCGTCGAACTGCAAGGCGATGTACAAATGCTGACTCTTCCTGAGAAATGTCAGACCAGAACACTAAATCTTCTAGCTGAAACTTGATTGTACCAGCTGATTCACCTGCCCACTCAGCAATAAAAAACAAGCCGTTATCAACATCTTTAGAGATACTTTCTGGCGAAACCTCACTCTCATGCCACATAAGCCTACCACTCTGCTGGAGCCACAAAGCTGCTTCTAATAGCACATCCGAAACGATCGCCGTATCTTGTATAGTTGCTTGACGAATTGAGATGTACATTTAGTTATCAATAGTAGATTAAGTTAAACGAAAGTAAAATTAAATAAAAATTTTTCTAGTTTATTTTCCAATACAAAACCTGCTAAAAATCCTCTCCAAAACTGATTCTGTTACTTCTTCTCCGGTAATTTCTCCTAAAGCTTGAATTGCACCTCGTAAGTCAATTGTCCAAAAATCAAGAGGTAACTGCTGAACAATTGTTGCTTGCACTTGTTCCAAAGAAATTTTAGCTTGAGTTAAGGCTGCTGCCTGTCTTTGGTTAATGGCTAAATCCATATCAGCAGCTTGTACTTTTCCTGATTGGACTATCTCTAAAATTGCTGTTTCTAAAGCATCAATACCTTGATTTTGGGCTGCGGCTGTGACAATTTTAGATTTTGAGTCGCCACCTTGGTGCGCTTCCAGCGCAACTGGGATTTTGGATTGAAGACTTTTCCTATCACTTTCTTCTACTAAATCGATTTTGTTAATCACTATAATCAATGGACGGTGTTGCACCTTTTCATAAATTTCTTCATCGCCTTCTGTCCAACCTGCGGAAGCATCGATGGTAAGCAAAACTAAATCAGCTGCATTGGCAGCACGACGCGATCGCTCGACGCCAATTTTTTCCACTTGGTCTGTTGTTTCCCGAATCCCCGCTGTATCTAGCACTTGTACGGGAATTCCCCCGACAACTAACTGAGATTCGACAACATCGCGGGTTGTACCAGGTAAATCAGTCACAATGGCGCGATCGCTCCGACTCCAAGCGTTCAATAAGCTCGACTTACCCACATTCGGACGCCCAACAATTGCCACTTTTAAACCAGTTCGTAGCAACTCACCTTGATCTTTGGTTTCCAATAACCTAGTTATTTCTGCGGCAATTTTATCGATTTCTGATATGATCGCTTTATCATCCAACGGCGGAAGGTCTTCTTCAAAATCAATCCGAGCTTCAATTTCCGCCAAAATATCCAAACAGTTAGCGCGTAACTGCCGAATTGGATGAGCTAATTTTCCTTGTAAACCAGCTAAAGCACTTTGAGCAGCTTGGGGCGATTTAGCTCCGACTAAATCGGCAATACCTTCGGCTTGAGTTAAATCCAATCGTCCATTCAAAAAGGCGCGGAGAGTAAATTCTCCCGGTTGCGCTAGTCTAGCCCCATTTTCCAAACACAGTTGCAACACCTGCTGCACTGCCATAATTCCCCCGTGGCAATGGAATTCTACTACATCTTCACGGGTGTAAGAACGGGGTGCTTTCATAATCAGCAACAAGGCTTCATCCACTATTTGTTGCGTCTGGGGATGGCGAATGTAACCGTAGAGAATCCGGTGACTTTCCCAAACTTGTCGCCCTGGTGCATGAAAGAGACTTTGGGCGATTGCCATTGCTTGAGAACCGGACACCCGCACAATACCAACACTACCCTGTTGGGGGACAACAGCAGTGGCGATCGCGGCTATAGTTCCAGTAGTAGCAAAGAGTTCTGACATGAGCGCCCTTTATTAAGAGTGAGGAGTAAAAATCATAACTCATAACTCATAACTTTCTAAATGGTAAGTATTTAGACTAATGAGATACCAACTGGCAAGGTAAAATTTACTTGTAGTTCATGCCTGATAGTAAAGAGTTAAGAGTGAAGAGTTAGAGATGAAAATCATAACTCACAACTTATAACTCATAACTTTTAGAGAGAGGAATTCACTGTGGAGCAAAAGATTAACTGCGCTGTAGCCTGTGTTAACGGGTGTGTTTTAGGGGATAAATGCCCCAATATCGAGTTTAGAGAGTCAGCCGCAAAATTTATTGAAGAGACTCCCTTAGACAAAATGCTGGAGTTGGCACAAGAACGTCTGCGGAAAAAAATGACGGAACCGCCAAAATGGGTTTTTCCTGAAGATCCATAGGATTCGAGCCAACAGGCACAAGCAAGCAGCGTGGAAGTTAAATAGTATCTGGATCTATATTTAATTCTCGCAGTTTTACTGCCAAGCGATCGCTGCGTTGCTTCTCTTGTTGTGCCACTTCTTCGGGTGTGGGAAGCAGTTCTCCTTCAGGAGTGTAAAAGCGTAACTTTTCTTGAGCAACCCCTAAATATAAACCTAGCTGTTGACTCCATAACCAGCCTTGGGGATTTTGTTCTAGCGGTTGATATTCACCATCCAGCAAATGGAACCCTGAAAACTCTAACGTTTCCGGGTCAAACCAGAAGTAATCTGGTGTGCGAAATATATCTTGGTAAATTTGTTTTTTTAAGCCTTTATCAGTTTCACCTGTGCTATCCGAGATAATTTCTATAATTACATTGGGATATTTGCCATCTTCTTCCCAGACAACCCAACTTTTGCGGGGTTTGCGTTCAGTTCCCAGTACGACAAAAAAATCTGGCCCCCGAAAATTTTCTGATTTGCGCTGGCGTGGACTATAGTAGATGGTGAGATTACCCGATGCGTAAAAGTCTTGACGATTTTGCCACAACCACTCCAAACATTGGATGAGTAGTGTCATTTGCAACCGATGCAAGTCAGTTTCCAAAGGCGGTTCGTTACTATATAAATCCCCTGGGGGAAATATAACATTTTCTGAGGTTTCTAAATCTTGGGCGACAGACATGGCAGCAAGTGTCTCAGTGCTATAAGTTTAGCGTAGCAGTCAGCCCCAATTCTTAGAGACGCTGTTCGCGTTCGGAGACATTCAAAATTTAAAACTGGTCAGGGTTAAGGTATTCTACAGTCGCTAATTCTTCATCACCGCATCTAGCAGCACATTGGCATCAAAGCGGACTACATCGGTGCAAGGTAGCCCCGTTTGTGCTATTGTTTGAGCGATGCTTTCTTGAGCCGCAGACTCATCTAAATGGGCTGTATTCAGCGCTATACCCACTACAGATACACTTCCAAAAGCACCACCAGCATTAGCAACAGTTTCATACAGCCGAATCACCTCTGGTAAAGGTGGAATGATTACATGGGGATGATTACGTACATGAACTTGTCCCGCCCGATGTACCAAAACTAGTTGGGTTGGTTGCGAACCACGGATTAGGGGTAGAGTTGCCGTTGAACCAGGGTGTAGCAGTGAACCTTGTCCTTCAATATGCAAGATGTCGTAGTTTTTGCCATAGCGCATAACTATTTGTTCCACAGCACCGGCGGCAAAATCTACCCGCACGGCATCTAAAGCCACGCCGTCTCCTTCTAACATTACCCCAGTTTGCCCTGTGGCGAGGAATTTAGAACGCCAGCCCCGTAGTTTTGACGCCCAATGTAACTCTAGGCTAGTTGACATTTTACCAATCGCCATGTCGGTTCCCACTGTCAACACCCGCCGACACGGAAGAGTACGTGCCATTCCACTAGCAACACTAATATTAGACGGTTCTTTTCGGACATCCCAAATTAATTGCCCTGGTTTGAGCAGTGCATTTAATTCTGGGATACTTGCCATTGGTGTATGTAAACCATTCACCAAAGACATTCCCGCTTCTAAAGCGTCTTTAATTTCCAGCCAGTAATCATCTGGTACAGCACCACCCCCTGGAGCAATACCAATTACTAAAACTTCTGGTTTGTACTCTAGGGCTGCGGCTACCGATGCCACAATTGGCACATCACGCTTGAGACCTGTTAATTCTGGTAGGGATTTACCAGCACACTCGCGATCGATTACGGCTACGATTGGGGCTTCACTGTAACGTAAAATTGCTAGCCCTGTTTTGCCGTGAGTCCCAATAGTCCCTTCATGAAGCAAGATAGCTACTCGTTGATTAAGTGATAGACGCACTGTGTTGTACTCCCAAGCCTGGTAAATCGTTTGGCAAAACTCTTCCTTCTTTTAGCAATGCACCCGTAAAAGGGTCATCAATTAAATTCAGGTGACTATCTAAATCTAAATAATCAGCTAGTGGTGCCAGCTGTAATGCTGCTGTATTAGCTAGCGAACTGTCAGAATAGCAACCGAACATTACTTGCAACCGATATGCTCGTGCTGTATGTACCATTCGCATTGCCTCTGTTAGTCCCCCTGATTTCATCAGTTTGATATTAATGCCATCTACGTAGTTTGCCAAATCGGGAATATCAGCGCTTGTGAAACAACTCTCATCGACAAAAATCGGGAGGGGAGAGTGTTCTTTGAGTTTTGCTAAACTTGCTTCCTCTCCTCGTGGCAATGGCTGTTCTACATACTTTATACCTAAATCTGCCAGCCAATTGCACATGGCGATCGCATCTTCTAAACTCCAGCCGCCGTTAGCATCAACAAAAAATTCTAGTTCAGGCGCTTCTTCTCGCACCGCTAAGAGCATTTTTTGATCTGCATCTATGCCATCTGGGCTACCTAGCTTCACCTTAAAAAGACGGACATCGGTAAATTGTAACCAGTCTCGCGCTCTCGCCCTAGCGCCTTCAGGTGAATTAATCCCAATTGTGACTGAAGTCGGGACTATTTGATTGCGATCGAGTCCCCAAAGTTGCCACAAGGGTAAACCTACGCGCTTACCCAGCCAGTCGTGCATTGCCATATCTAAGGCAGCTCTTGCAGCAGAAGGAACCTGGTTTTGTATTAAAACTTGCTCAATTTCCTGACGTTGTAAAGGGCTGAATGTTTGCAACAGTGGCACAACTTGCTCTAAAGCATCTTTGATTGCATCAGTTGATTGCCGATGATTACCTACACCAAATGGCGATGCTTCCCCCCAACCTTCGATCCCATCTTGTGAAATTCTCACCCATACATTAGTTGTCTGTGCCGTTGTACCCCGACTAATGGTCAACGGAAATCTCTTATTTACTGTAAATAATTTTACATTTATTTGCATACTTTTTATACATATTATGCTAACAGCAAAAGCCAGTGTAAGTTCAAAGTTTAGATTATCGGATGCATCTGTTATACTTTTTTACATTCATTACAAAGTTTTTATACATACATTTTATTTTTTCTTAGTTTATGAACAACTTAAAGAAATGGAAGATTTTAAAATCAAAAATGGTTTTAGATAATCCTTGGTGTCAGGTTAGGCAAGATGAAATAGAATTACCAAATGGTAAAATTATAGATGATTACTTTGTCAGTATTAAGCCTGACGTTGCGATGGTTTTACCTATCACTAGTAATAGAGAAATTATTTTTGTCCAGCAATATAGACACGCCGTAGGTGAATTTTTCTTGGAACTACCAGCAGGGAATTTTGACCCGACAAAAGAAAGTGCCGAAGTAGCAGCAATTAGAGAACTCAGAGAAGAAACTGGTTATATTCCCCAAGAATTTATAAAAATTGGAACTTTATACGATAAACCGAGTAAAGATACCAATCAAATACATTTATTTTTAGCAGAGAATGTGAGCAAAGTTGGAGAACAACAACTAGATATTACAGAAGAGATTGAAGTTGTATTTATTCCTGTAGAATCAGTTTTAGATAAAATTATTCAGGGAGAAATTTCTGTTGCAGGAACTGTAGCGGCTCTTTTTTTAGGTTTACAGGTTATCAGTATATAGAGCCAAAGCCTTTTGTTTTTAGAGCTGTATATGCGGCTAAACTCAACGAGGATGATTGGACTTTTTCTGGTCGTTCTTCAACTAGCCGCCGTACAATTACAGCAAGTGTTAATAAAAATGGCTTTCGGAAGATGAAGAGTAACTGGATATATGAAAATCCATCACATTTCTAGAGCAGTTTGATAGTCTTCTGTTTGTATTGTTGTCAATTTGGGAATAGCGATTTGGCTTTTTTCAAAGTAATCTTTGTATCGCTCAATCCCAATCCCTGGATATCCAATAGCTTCTGCTGCTGCAATCGTAGAACCAGATCCCATGAAAGGATCTACAATAATACCTTTTCCTAATGGAAGAGACGCGTAAACTAGTTTTCTTAGAAAGGATTGTGGTTTAAGACTGGGATGCTCTACAATACTGCGTTCTCTTTGAGGAGTGCGTTCACTAGAAATAACATCCTCGAAAGGATTACCGTCAGGCTTTCTTCTTAAACCTCCTGTTCCAAATTCTTTGAGACAATCACTAACCCTCATTCCTTTTAAAAGAGGTTTACGAAAGATTCCCCAGGGTTCAAAACATCCGCGAGGCATTGAGCAAACGCCGTCAAATTCTTCTTCAGCATTTTTCGGCCTATCTCCTCCACGCAATGTTCTTACTAACCGAATAACTGTTCCTCTATATTCAAGTCCACCATCTACCAATGCTTGAAAAACTAACTGAGACAGGAAAGTATTAGATGCAATAAATATGTGACCACCAGGGCATATAGGTCGAATAACTATTTTTGCCCATTCCAAAAAGAAACGATATAAGCTGGCTCTTTCTTTATCATTAAGGGCTGTGAAACGCGGCAAAGGAGAACGTATATTTCCATCAAAAGATGGTGGTATTCTCCAAATTCCTCCCTTACCATTCTCTTTTTTCTCTAATTGGTCAAAGTCATATTCTTTGACTCCATAGGGAGGATCAGTAACGATCGCGTGAATGCTGCACTCAGGAATTATACTCAGCCATTCCAAACAGTCTGCATGTATTACCAAAGACTGACCGTACTCATACACCGAATAGTTAAGTGTTAATTTTGTGTATTTCCTTAGCACAGACTTCCCACAGCTTAGAACGAGATTTAATAATAATTAAAATTAGCATAATCATCCTCTTATTTCAAGCTGACAGATATTTAAATTTAATTTTTTATTTTTAGTTTTTACCTTGCCAATTGCTGCAATATATAAGCATAAAAAGCCTCTTTATCTACCTGATCCATCGCATAAATTTTCCGACCACCAGGAACTACTTTAGTACGCCCCTGACTAAGACCAGTAGTGATAATTTCTGTTTCCCATTCGCGCAATTGATAAAATTCTGGATGTCCCAAATAAGCCGTTGCCAGCACATCCCAAAAATAATAATCTTGGGGGATAACTAGTGCATAACATTGTCCGGCTAAATCAGAGATGGGATAGTGGCGTTGTCGTCCCATTTTGTATACTAACTCTGATGTGACTGGGACATTGTTAGTTAAATCCAAAGGACACATAATAATTTCAATTTGGGTTTGCCATACCCGCGCTGCTGAAATTGCGTCCCAATAAACATTCCATTCGGCAGAACCATCTTGTCCTGCTTCTAAACTTTTTTCTACATTACCACCAACATTTAACGCACCTCCCATCCACACAATCTTTTGAATCTTGGCTTCAATATCCGGTGCTTTGTCCAAAGCTACTGCAACGGTGGTCAACGGCCCAGTTACCATCAACGTTACGGGGTCTGATGCCTCGCGCAACACCTGTATCATAAAATCTTGACCTGTTTCGGCAACCAAAGGCGTAGTGATGGTTTCCCTTTGATTAAGAATGGGGAGATGGTCAACGATAAACGAATCACGGCGATAGAGAGTAGGAAATGGATTGATACCGCGCACAGTGCTTTCTGCTACCGGGATATGAGAAAATCCCATCAAATCTATAATTTTACGTGTGGCGCTAACAGCCGGTTGAACGTAGCAATCTGCTGGAGTGACGACAATACCAAGGAGTTGAATATGATCCATCGTCAACAGCAGCATAGTTGCCAGATAATCATCTACACCGCCATCGTGATCCATTAATACCAGTTGTTTTGTCATAAAAGGAGAATTATATGGATGAGTTTATGGAAGCTGCAATTCAAGAAGCAAAACAAGGCAGACAAGAAGGTGGAATTCCCATTGGTTCGGTTCTTGTGAAGGATGGCAAAATTCTCGGCAGAGGACACAATAAACGCGTGCAAGACGGCGATCCTGTTACCCACGCCGAAATCGATTGTCTCCGCAATGCTGGAAGAGTTGGCAGTTATAGAGGTACTACACTCTATTCAACTTTAATGCCATGTTACCTATGCGCTGGGGCAGTGGTACAATTTGGCATTAAAAAAGTCATCGCTGGAGAATCTAGAACTTTTCCTGGTGCTAAAGAATTTATGGTATCTCACGGTGTGGACGTAATTGATCTTAATCTTGACGAATGCGAACAAATAATGAGTGAGTTTATTGAAACTAACCCCGAACTTTGGAATGAAGATATTGGTAAATAATCATTGCATCGCTACAATCATAGCGATCGCAATATCTGGTTGAAGTCCAGCACATTAGGAAAATATTGATAATACTTAAGAAAGAAGCTGCAAACTCTTTTATATTACACACTAATTTTAGTGACTATAACTAGCTAAAATTTAAACGTGTGAAAATGGCAAATTTAACTGAATTTACATTATTTGCTCCTCGTAACAAAGGAGCATCTTTAATGGGGTCTTTTTCAGATTGGAAAGAAATTCCCATGTCAAAAAGTGAAGATGGTTATTTTCGCACCAAAATCAAACTGGAAGACGGCGTTTATCAATATAAATTTCGTATTCAAACTAAAAGCCCAAGTTTTGCACTTGATGAATGGATAGATGTCATTGATCCTAAAGCAACAGATGTTAATGAAACAAAAAAATACAGCATAGTACGCATTCAAGACGGTCAATGCGTTGTTGATACTTACATTTGGCAACACGATGAGATACCGTTGCCTGACAATCGGGGATTAGTCATATACGAAATGCACGTTGCCGATTTTACTGGTGATGAAGTTGACTCTAACGAGAAAGGCAAATATTTAGGGATAATTGCTAAGTTAGATTATCTTTGTGAATTGGGAATTAATGCAATTGAATTAATGCCAGTTAATGAGTACCCTGGTGATTATAACTGGGGCTATAAAGTTCGCCACTTCTTTGCTACAGAATCTAGTTACGGTTCAACAGCAGATTTAAAGCGGTTGATTGACGAGTGTCATGGTAGAGGCATTCGCGTCTTTATGGATGGAATTTATAACCATACAGATGAAGAATGCCCTTTAATCCTAATTGACCGAAATTACTGGTACTACGAACATAAACATTATCCTGAAGACCCAGGTAATTACTGGGGGCCAGAGTTTAACTATGATAATTACGACAAAAACTTAAATATTAAACCTGCATGGGAATACATCGGCGATGTGGTAAAATTTTGGATTCAGGAGTATCACATTGATGGAATTCGCTTTGATGCAGTGCGACAATTGGCTAACTTTGAATTTCTCAACTGGCTGACTAAGGAAGCGAAAAACTATGCTGCACCCAAACAGTTTTACAACATTGCTGAACATATTCCCGATACAAACACTGTAGTCAAGCCAGATGGCCCATTAGATGCTTGTTGGCATGAGAGTTTTCGCTACTTTTTAGTTCCATATATTTGTGGGAAATCATTTGAATTAGAACAACTCAAGCAGATTTTAGATCCTAAACAGCAGGGTTATGCGATCGCAACCAATGTAATTAATTATTTGGCAACCAATGATCGCGAACGTGTATTACGAGAATTAGGCAATTGCGGCATCTTTGACACAGCCGCATTTGAACGAGCCAAGTTAGCTGCTGCTTTGTTAATGACAGCAATGGGTATACCGATGCTGTGGATGGGAGAAGAGTTTGGCGAATACCAGCAAAAAAGCGAAGATGTGACTAAGCCGCGCAAGATTAATTGGTCTTTATTGTCAAGCGACCAGAATCATGATTTGTTTGAGTATTATCAAAAGCTGATTGCTCTACGCCAGCAAACTCCAGCTTTGCAAAGTGACAATATTAAGTTTTTCTACGAAAATGCAGCTGAGAAAGTGCTGGCTTACACCCGTTGGGATGAGCAGAATTCTCATATCGTCGTCGTGGTAAATTTCTCCGATCAAAATCTAAATCAATATAAAATTTTAGACTTCCCAACTGCTGAGTATTGGCGAGATTGGGTTAGTAATCAGGAAGCGAAATCTGGAGAGGATGGTTTCGTGACTGACTTGCCAAGCTATACAGCTAAGATATTTGTTTTGCCGTAATTATCTCACTAGTTATCTAGCAGATTTACAAGCAATGTGTAGTTTGTCGAGGCAGTGCGATCGCTCGTCAAACAAACTGCTTGCGTCGCAACGGAGTAATAAGAGTAGAAGTGGGATCAACAGCAAATAAAATAATATCATGTCCGATCGGATAAGCCCAAAACCCAGATTGTAGAGACGCGATTTATCGCGTCTTGCAAAGACCAATCATCTACACCAATAACCCTTAACCCAAGCGTATTGTGACATAACACCATCTGCGAATAAGGCTTGGGCAGTAATTAACAGGAGGCTTTATGATATTTGTTGACAATTTGCGCTTCCCTTTGACGCTTTTCACAGCACTAGGCTGCGGATTGGTGGCTGGCGTCTTCTTTGCCTTCTCGACTTTCGTGATGAATGCCCTTGCACGACTCCAGCCAAAGGAGGGCATTATCGCCATGCAATCCATCAATATCACCGCGATCAATCCGTTGTTCATGTTGGCACTCTTCGGAACGGCTGCGGCTTGCATCTTTCTAGCAGTTTCCTCGGTGTTAAAGTGGCATCAACCTGGCGCTGCCTATTTGCTTATCGGTAGCTTGCTCTATCTCATTGGTACCGTTCTAGTAACGATCGCCTTTAATGTGCCGCTGAATGATGCCTTAGCGATCGCCAAACCAGACAGCACTGAAGGCGCGAACCTATGGGCTAGATATCTTACCAACTGGACGTTCTGGAACCACGTTCGGACAATAGCGGCATTTGCGGCAGCACTTATACTCGGACTGTGCGATCGCATGGTGAAATAGGAATGATGAATACGTATGATACCCTTTGCTCGGTAAAATGAAGCTATATGAGTATTCAAGCAGCATACGATTATTGGTCAGCCACATACGATGCTGACGAAAATCTGACGCGCGATCTCGATCAAACCGTCACCAGAGAAACCTTGATGAGTTTGAGGTGTAAATCAGTCGTGGAAATTGGCTGTGGCACAGGTAAAAATACACTTTTGCTTTCACAAATTGCTCTGAAAGTTTGTGCGATCGATTTTTCAGCACAGATGATCGAAAAGGCGAAAGAGAAAGTAAGGTCAGCTAATGTGATGTTTATTACAGAAGACATTACCAAGCAATGGACTTGTCATAATGAGTATGCCGATTTAGTCACTTGTAATCTGGTTTTAGAACACATCGAAGACCTCAGTTTAATATTTTCAGAAGCATCTCGTGTATTAGTCAAAGAAGGATACTTTTTTATCTGTGAGCTTCATCCATTTAAGCAATATCAAGGAACAAAAGCTAATTTTAAAAGACAGCAAGAATTCATTAAAATACCTGCATTTATTCATCATTTATCAGACTTTTTTAACGCAGCGAAAGTTCATGGCTTCCTACTTGAAGACTTCAAAGAATGGTGGCATGAACAAGATCAAAATAAACCACCAAGACTAGTATCAATCTTGTTGAGAAAGGGAAAAAATTTTTGAGGCATTGAAATTTAGAGCAGTTGCAGAGATACTTGCAAGAGTGATAGAAGATGAGCGACTCATTATGGAATTTCCAAAACAGGTAGAGAAAATTTCTGTCAGCGCTGACAATTCTTTAACATCAGAATTCTCAAAAAAGATTCATCAGTCATTAACACAACGAGATACTCAGTTTATTGAATTACTGATGCCTGTATGGGAATGGTTTTACCGTTATTACTTTCAAGTAAAAACTGATGGATGGCATCACATCCCAACAACAGGGAAAGTACTACTGGTTGGATCTCATAATGGTGGAATGGCTTCTCCAGATTTAATAATGATGATGTACGATTGGTTTTCTAGATTTGGAACCGAGCGTTTGGTGTATGGTTTAATGCACCCTTACGCTTGGAAAGTGAGTCCAGAAATAGCAGGATTAGCCCAGAAATTCGGAGCAATTGTTGCACATCCCAAAATGGCTAGCGCGGCTTTTGATCAGGGTGCTAGCGTTCTGGTATATCCTGGAGGACAATATGATATGTTTCGTCCTCATAGCCAACGCCATAAAATTCATTTTGCCGGTCATCAGGGCTTTATCAAGCTGGCTTTAAAACAAGAAGTTCCGATTATTCCTGTAATCTCGGTAGGCGCTCATGATAGCTTGATAGTCTTATGTGATTGTTATGATTTCGTCAAACAATTGCATCAGTGGGGATTGCCGTGGTTATATCAAATTGACCCTGGAGTTTTCCCAATTTACTTAGGTTTACCTTGGGGCTTGTCTATTGGCCCTCTGCCAAATATTCCTCTACCTGTGCAGATTCACACTCGTGTCTGTCATCCAATTACTTTTGAAAGATATGGTCAAGATGCAGCTAGAGATCGTAACTATGTGAATACTTGTTATGAAATAGTTCAAAGTCAAATGCAGGAAGAGTTAAATAATTTGGTTAGAGATACTCAGAAATCTAACTAAAACACGAATATTAGTGACGAAGTGACGAATCTCCCAGTATTTCCAAAAGCGATCGCTCCATAACTTCACTGACAAATTTATTACCTTGCAAGTTGAGGTGAATGTGGTCGTGAAACAAACCTTGGGGGTTGGTAGTTGAATTGAAATTCGGTAAAAAGTCTATATAGTTAATTTGCTCTGCTTTGGTAAAATCGCTCAAGCGCTGACGTGCTTTGATTTCGTAATCGCGGGGGCCTGGTTCACCAATTTCTCGTAGTAAAGGAGTCATCACCAGCAGAAATTTGCTGTTAGATTGGCGAGTCAAGGCTTGAATTTTAGCGATCGCCTCCAGATTAATCCCCACGCGATCGCCTGATTCATTTTGCACGGCTTGCAGTTCAGGAATTGGCTTTTGCTTAACGATATAACGCTGCCACACTTCCACTAATGCCAGAGGAGGTTTACGATCGAGATAATTGCGATCGCGTCCTACTGGTAAAGAAGTGGGAGGAGTTGCAAACAAATCATCGGTATTAATTAATAACACCACTGCTTGCGCGTTAAAATTGCCAAACTTCTCTAAATAAGCTAATTCATTCCTTGGACCCCAAGAGTTAGCTGAAGCATTTAGTACTTCTACTTCCTGATAATTACTATTAGGGGATGATGCTAGAGAACGCATCATCAAACTAGATATTGTATTAGTCTGATCAGTCCACCAGCCACCATTAGCAATAGAATCACCTAAGAGGAGAATTCGCAGCCCAGTAAGTGCTGGTAGCTTTTTGATCGGACTACCTCGCATAGAATATTCATTAATTTCAATGCGATTCCCAAAACGACGGGTACGTTGGTTAGGAGCCAACAAATAACCAATTTGCTCATCGCCAATATAAATCAGGGGATTACCAAAACCAAACAGCGATCGCAATCCAACCTCGATTACTAAAAACAATCCCACAACCACCGCCAAAATTACGCTCAGTGCTATTTTCACCTACTCACACCCTCTTATACTGAGTTGCTTTTCAATGATAGTAGGGGATTGGGCATTGAAGAAGGGAATAGGGTACAGGTTAGAGGGTACAAGTTATTCCCTGTCATCTGAAGAAGGGAATAGGGTACAGGTTAGATGGTACAAGTTATTCCCTGTCACCTATCACCTGTCACCTGTCCCCTTATCCCCAGTCCCCAGTCCTAAATTTTTAAAGTGAATTTAACATCATCCGCAAACAGAAGGACTACAATCAAAACGGACAAATATTTCATGCTCCAACAACAGAGGATTACAAAGCTGTGTCCGACTTAAATCGCGGAATTATGAAATTTAAGGGAGCAGATTCCCCAAAAGTAGTCACTATCTCTACCGTGTTGCTTCTGGGATCGATCGCTGCTCTCGTAATCTGGGCGCTACAAGCGGCCTATGCGCTAAACTAAAACCATTAGTAGTCTAGAAGGACACTTGTCTTAAACGGTTTCCGTCTTAGCCAAGTGTCCATTTAGCAACTAGTAATTAAAGAAGAATCCAGAATCCAGAATCCAGAATCCAGAATGCTTTTCCTTGGGGGATTCAAACCACTAGCTGATTGTAGACCTCTAAAATCTATAATGTTAGATTATTTTAAACCTCTGTGTTCATTCCCTAGCCATACTCCCATCCATTCTGAATTCTGACTCCTGACTCCTGAATTCTCTTTGAAAAAGCCCCCTTAATAACCATCAAAAATTTCAGAAAAACTTTAGATTTTAGATTTGAGGTTTTAGATGGAAAATTTAAATCTAAAATCCAAAATCCAGAATGTTTGAACCTTGGGGTATTTTCGTTATTTTAATTATCTGCCCCCTTTTGGGCGGATTACCCCTGATAGCATGGATAACTTACGCCCTAAAGCGGAAGCAGTTATCACAAGTTGGTACAGGAAACATTAGTGTATCAGCTGCCTTTTATCATGGCGGTAAAATTGTCGGAATTCTGGCAGTCTTGTCAGAAGCTTTTAAAGGAGTTGCGGCAGTCTTACTCACCCGCATTTTCTTCCCAGATGGATCGTTTTGGGAATTGCTTGCCCTAATCGCTCTGGTAATCGGTAGGTACTGGATAGGCAGAGGAGCAGGTACGACAAATGTTGTCTGGGGATTTGTCGTACACGATCCACTAGTCGCGATATTTGTATCTTTCTTTGCAGGTATTACTTTTACAATTCTGCAATCAAGAAAGATAGTCAAATTTGGGGTTTTGCTGCTTTTTCCTTTGTTTGTGGCACTTCTGCACTTTAGCGATATTCCCAGAATACTTGCGGCTGTGGCCTTAGCTGGTTTAATGGGCTGGATTTACACCAAAATTCCTGATGATATGAAACTGCCAGCCCAAGAGGCACAAACAGAATCGCAAGCGATGTTGGAATTTTTACGCGGCGATGTCTACGACGGGCTACGCCAACGCACAATGGTTTCTTTAGATGAAGAGTTGAATGCTGCCATAGTCGGAGAAAAGGCGGCAACGTTATCTCAAATTAAGCGCTGGGGCTATCCAGTGCCGAAGGGATGGGTACTAGCACCCATCGACAATCCAGAAGGGTTAACAGAATTTCTCCAACCATCAGAATTATCTCCCTTGGTGGTGCGTTCCTCGGCTATTGGAGAAGACTCAGAACACGCTTCTGCTGCTGGACAGTATGAAACAGTTGTAAATGTTACTAGCCCAGAAGCATTACAGTCAGCGATCGCTCAAGTTCAAGCTTCCTACAATCATCCATCTGCTATCCAATATCGGCGCGATCGCGGCTTAAATGATACAGCAATGGCTGTGTTGATTCAGCAACAAGTCCAGAGTGTATATTCTGGAGTCGCTTTCAGCCGCGATCCCATTACCCAGCAAGGCGATGCGATCATTATTGAAGCCCTTCCAGGCAGCGCAACGCAAGTCGTTTCGGGAAAAGTCACACCAGAACAATATCGCGCTTTTGTCGTTGAAACAGAAAATTCCTACTCTGTACAATTAGAGGGTCAAGGACGAGTCCCGCAATCATTAATCAAACAAGTTGCATACTTAGCTTACCGACTCGAAAAACGTTATCATGGCACTCCTCAAGATGTCGAGTGGAGTTATGATGGGCAAACGCTTTGGGTGTTGCAATCTCGACCGATCACCACTCTGTTGCCCATCTGGACACGTAAAATCGCTGCTGAAGTCATTCCTGGAGTAATTCACCCCTTAACATGGTCAATTAATCGTCCCTTAACTTGTGGAGTTTGGGGAGAATTTTTTACTTTAGTTTTAGGCGAACGCGCCTTGGGGTTAGATTTCACGAAAACAGCAACTCTGCACTATTCCAGAGCTTACTTTAATGCGTCCCTGTTAGGAGATATTTTTCTCAGAATGGGACTGCCGCCAGAAAGCCTGGAATTTTTAACCAGAGGAGCTAAATTAAGTAAACCGTCGTTGCAGTCAACTTGGGAAAATTTGCCAGGGCTAGGGAAGTTGCTGAAGCGGGAATTAAGTTTAGAAAAGGACTTCAAGGAAGATTATCACAAACGCTTCATTCCTGGGTTGTCGCAGTTGGCGCAGGAAGATATAGATAACTTGGAACCACCGAAACTGTTGGCAAGAATTGATTTTATTCTGGAGTTGCTGCGTCATGGAACGTATTACAGCATTTTAGCTCCTTTAAGTGCTGCCCTGAGACAGGCAATTTTTCGGGTAAAAGATGGGCAAATCGATCATAGCGTCACCCCAGAGGTAGCGGCATTGCGATCGCTCAGTGCCATAGCTACAGATGCCAAGCAGGTATTGGTTGAGTTTGAGCCACAGCAAGTATTTGAGCAATTAAAGCAAACCCCCGAAGGACAGAAGATCCTTCAAGCATTTAACGAATTGCTGCAAGATTACGGCTACTTAAGCGAAGTAGGAACCGATATCTCCGTTCCCACTTGGCGGGAAAATCCCCAGATGATTCAGCAAATGTTTGTGCAGTTAATGCAGGGGAACGAACCGCAAGCAGGTGCTAAAGACGCGATTAATAGTATCTTTGCCAGTAAGCGCAAACGCTCTTTCGTGCAACGGCGTGTAGATATCAAAGGACGAGTCACCGAAGTTTATTCCCGACTTTTAGCTGAATTGCGTTGGAGTTTTGTGGCTTTAGAGAAGATTTGGTTAGAGTCTGGTTTACTTAAGCAAACAGGCGATATCTTTTTTCTCAACTTTGATGAAGTGCGGCGTCTAATTGGGAATGAAGATTCTAGCTTAATAGAGCAGTTAGATAAGTTATTAGAATTTAGGCGATCGCAATTTGTACAAGATAGCGAGATTATTCAAATACCTCTTTTAGTCTACGGCCATACACCTCCTCACCCCTTAGCTCCCTCTGAACTTTACTCTGACCAAATTTTACAAGGTATTGGAGCCAGTCATGGGCAAGCCGAAGGTAGGGTGAAAGTGTTGCGAAATTTACAAGACATTCCAGACATCGATCGAGATACGATTCTGGTGGTGCCTTATACAGATTCCGGCTGGGCCCCATTGTTATTAAGGGCTGGAGGATTAATTGCCGAAGCTGGGGGAAGGCTTTCTCACGGTGCGATCGTTGCTCGTGAGTATGGAATTCCCGCAGTGATGGATGTTCGTGGTGCTACATGGATCTTGCAAGATGGTCAACGAGTCAGGATTGATGGGTCTAGGGGTATTGTGGAATTATCTAATGATTTAAGACCCGAATGATTACCACTTGCCTGAAAGACTTGCCTGAAGAGTCGGTTTCTCACAATGCCGAAATCAAGAAAAAGGTGATGTTACGCTTCGGCGATTTACCTCACCTAACTAACTTTTCTCAAGCACGTTTTGCTCCTGGACAAACCGCACCAGCACACGCGCATCAAGATATGTGCGAGGTATTCTTTGTAGAAGCTGGTTCGGGAGTAATTCACATTGATGGTACAGAATACCCCTTGCTTCCGGGAAACTGCGTAGCCATCGAACCGGGAGAAGTACACGAAGTTGTCAATAATGGCTCAACTGAACTTGTTTTGACATACTTTGGTTTGCGAGTCGAAAAATCGAGCTAATCATCAATTAGGATCGTTAACTAGCAATTTAGGTTAGTTTGATTTTGAATAAAACACGTAGTGGGGGCATAACAATGTTATGTCCTTAGAAAAGTTTGTGGATGTTGTTTATAAATTAATACAGTTCAGATCAACCCAAAACCCTGATGTAGAGACGCGATTTATCGCGTCTTCAAAGATCAATGATTTACTAATATACTAAGGGTGTCGCCCCGCGCATCTGACGCAAAGAATTTATACAAGCAGGACAATCACAGCCAAATAAGTCGATTGCCACATTGCTTTCTTCATCATTGAACTCCAGCATCGGAGCATCTTCTCGAGAAAACTCTATTTCACGCTGATAGTTAGGGATTTGAGCCAATACGGAAGCTCTGGCACATACTAAACCCACTTTATGTTTATTGCGTATACAAGATAGACGATCTATGGTTTTAGCTCCTGGTTCTGGCTCCATAGCTTGTGCGTGATTCAGCATTACTCCCATAGACAGAAGAGAGCTAATCAGCACAGGAGAAGAAAGCAAACTCAGTATGAATTTGTTCATTGGTTTTCTTGAAAAACAGTCTCGATTGCTCAGATTATCCGATTAAATCTTACAGTGCAAGTAAGTGTCTATCAGGAATAGCCCAAAATCCAGATGTAGAGATGCAATTTATCGCGTCTTTGCGATCTAAAATTTTCATCAAAAAACCTTAACCGAACCGTATTGTTATATAACGCCAGTCTGTTTCTGATAACGTCAAAGCAGAAGTTGCTACAGGCTGCGCAAAACACCGAAACGTGAAGACAGAAGCTCTTACAGGCTGCGCAAAACACCGAAATGTGAAGGCAGAAGCTCTTACAGGGAAGACGGAAGCTCTTACAGGCTGCGCGAAACACCGAAACGTGAAAGCAGAAGCTCTTACAAGGAAGACAAAACAGAGAAATTTATGGGTATACAAAGAGTTTTATTTCCCATTGTCATTTGGAAACCTACTCAGCAATAATAGAATTTTCAACAGAGGCTATAAAAAATTGAAGAGGTTTATAGTCAAAACAAGTGTTTTTTGAGCGCTATTGATTGCCATGTTTATCTTCAACAAAAGATATTTTTACCTCACACTTCTATTATTTTTAATAGAGATATGTATTGCTGTTTTTGTCAATGATAGTTTCATTCGTCCTTTTATCGGTGACGTTTTAGTAGTTATACTAATTTATTGCTTTGTCAAAGCTTTTTGGAATATACATTCATCCATCGTTGCTTTATCAGTTTTGGCATTTTCTTGTACTATTGAGATTCTTCAATATTTTAATTTCGTAAATAACTTAGGATTGCAAAAATATAAGATTCTGGCTGTTGCCTTGGGAAGTGTATTTGATTGGAAGGATATCATTGCTTATGCAATAGGTATCATAACAATTCTATGGTTGGAAAATAGCAGGACTTACGCAAAATAATGGAAAAACGAACCGCATACTCCTACGGAGAAGCAAGCTACGCGCAGCGTCTCGTTAGAGAAGGCGCAAAGGACACAAAGGAATGAGAGTTTCAGAGAGTTATTGCGTGAGTCCTAAATAGAACATGATTACTTAAAAGTTGTTAATAATACAATGTCTAATACCAATTTTCTATGAAGCTGCATATAATTCGATCCCCCCTAGCCCCCCTTAAGAAGGGGGGAACCGGAAAAACATCTATCAAAGTCCCTCTTTTTAAGGGGGATTTAGGGGGATCAAGATATGTGCAACTTCACATTAAATTGGTATAAGCTAGTAATGAAAAGTTTGTAGTAAGCACTAAAGTGCTTAGAAAATTAAGGACTAAAGTCCTTACTACGAACTTGCTTACCCATCAATTTTTAAACTTGATAGACTACTAAAAACTATTTACAAGTAAATCTTAAGTAGGGTGTGTTATGGTTTTAGCCTCTTCGCTGACAGTGCAGATCGCGCCTATTTATTGTTGAGTATAGCGACGCGGCGTATAAACCCAGATATTACCATCGCCGCGTTTGATGGTTCGGGTTTTTGTGGAACCAACAAGAATAATTGTCCGCATATCAGCGCTTGCTGGCGTTAACTGCTCAAGTGCGATCGCTCTTACCGTTTGTCCTGGCCGACCGAGATTCCGTGCCAATACTACTGGTGTATCTGGTGTTCGATGTCGTAGCAAAATATTTCTTGCTTCTGCCAGTTGCCAGGTACGCTCTTTGGAAACAGGATTGTAGAAAGCAATGACGAAATCAGCCTCAGCAGCCGCCGCAATTCGTTGGGCGATCGCAGACCAAGGTTTCAAGATATCAGAGAGGGAAATAGCACAGAAGTCATGTCCAAGGGGCGCACCAATGGCTGCTGCTGCTGCCTGCATTGCAGAGATGCCTGGGGCCACATGAATGTCGATACTATCCCATTCCGGTTTAGCATAGCGATCGCATACCTCGAAAACCGCTGTTGCCATTGCATAGATACCAGGGTCGCCAGATGAAACTACAGCTACATATCGCCCAGATGCAGCCAAATCAAGGGCCATCTTTGCTCGTGCTTCTTCTTCGCGGTTGTCAGATTCATGCCGTTGCTTGCCATCAGCCAGAGAACCAACTAAATCTAAATAAGTTTTATAACCCACTAAGTCAGTTGCCGACTTGAGAATCTCCTTCACTTCTGGAGACATCCACAGCGAACCACCAGGACCCGTGCCAATAATTGCTAACCGTCCCCGTGGCTGACCGATGGTATTGGGGTCAATTACTTGAGGAGCAATAGCGATCGCAATGTGAGGAGTTGAAGCAGTAATGGAAGATGTGCCTGTGGCGGCGATCGCTGCGGCTTGGGCGGGGCTATAACCTTGTGAAAGTAGACTTTCTAATTGATTTGGGGTAAAAAAGCGGGTGGGTACTCCCAAGGCGCTAGCTACGGCGTGAATTGCGGGATCGGCTGCGGCGGCAATGGGTGCAAATATCGCGGCGACTGATGTTTTTTCTAGTTTGGCATCAGCTAGTAGCTGTTCTACTAAAACTACTGCATCATCAATGATGCCACTAATTGCGATCGCGATCGTTGCTGGATGGTAGACAAGACAGTTGGCTGTAGGAGTCACCAAACGTTCTGTAACTTGGATGGTCAAATCTCCCTTGGGATCTATCGGTAATTTACTATCGCTCAACCAAGGTGCTATTCCTTCAAGCTTAACTTGCGCCCCAGCTAGCACATCTGAGATAAATTTCTTCGCATCGTCTGGGTTTGCCAAATGGTATCCAGGAGGAGGAGATAAAAGCGTTGTACCCAAACGTAAATCGCCTGTGGTCGTAATTGCAGCTTTGACATCAAGGGCTTCGGCAATGCGACGAGCCAAATCGTTGACTCCACCAAGTCCGCCCAAGAGAGGGACAACAGCACTACCATCTTCAGCCACAGCTAGCACTGGTGGTTCCTGTCGTTTATCTGAGATTACGGGAGCTAACGTCCTAATTAAAATGCCGGCAGCACAAATGCCAATCAGGGGCTTTCCCTGCATAAATAACTCGCGTAGCGTCTCACCAAAATTTGTAAAGCTGACATCAACTTCTGATGTGCGACCCTCTAAACCGTATAGTGTTGCCCCTGGTAAGACGCTGATTATTTTGCGTGCTACTGTCACGCTATTTTGACCCAGTATTACAATGGCAGGTGCAACATTCATCATCATAAATAGATATCTTGCAAAATTTGATATCCTTCAAATGAAACCACAGATTTAGACATGTAGCGACTTCACATTTACAAGCTTGGAGAACTGAGAGTGTCATGTCTACAACGGGCAACTCTTGGAGAGGCTACGCCAACACCTACGCGCGTGCTGTCTTAATAATAGCTGTTAAAAACCTATTTTGGGTTTATCCCATATTAGGTTTTAAAATTTAACTGAGTTTAGCAATATGTAATAACTCTCATCGAGATCGAATAAACCATCGCCAGAAAAAAGGCAAGCTAAAGTGCCTAAATCAGTTTTCAGCGAAGACTACAATCGGTTTCGCCAGTTACTTATCGAAGCCCGGAAAGCTGCAAAGCTCACTCAAACAGAGTTGTCAGCAAAGCTAGAGCTTCCACAATCTTATGTATCAAAGTATGAACGTGGAGAGCGTCGTCTTGATGTGATTGAATTTTTACAAGTTGCCCAAGTTCTTGAAATCGATCCGCTTGCTTTTATCAAAGAACTGTTGAAATACCAAAAGGAGACATAATAATCATTATTCAATATGTTGACTTTAACGCAGCAGATAGAATAATTAATACTCAATACCAAAACGAATGGCATGAGATTAGTACTACTCTCACTAGAATGCCTTTGCACATCAAGGCTTCAGATCAAGCTGGAATTCAAGGTAATGCAATATTCGATCCAGTAGGTACGAACGAATATGTTAAAGCTGCTTTTATTCATGATGGTTGGCAATCAAATATTCCTATTCCAGGACCTTATAGATTTTTAGGTACAGATGTTGATTTTGCTAAAACTGGCATTATCATTGAAATTCAATTTTCTAACTATCCCTTTCTACTCAATAACACTTTGCGCTCAGAATTGTTCTTCAAAGCTAAAACTGAATTTGTTGGATACCCGACTAATTTGGTAATTATAGTAACAAAGGCTCTGATGTTTCCTGCCTCCAATAGCACTCTTTATTACGAGCAAGCTGTTAATCAATTAACAGCTTTGGCTAAAAACCAAGTTTTTGATGTACCAATCAGACTGGTTGGATTATTTGAACAACAAAATACAATAGTTCCTATTATCTGGACTGAGTATTTATCTAAAAGATATTCTAGAACCGTGAATACTAGAGTTAGTCGCCAATGCCAAATTATTGCGGGACGTACAGCCCGTAGTCGTTGTCTAATTAACTTATTATAAAAATTAATCTATTAAGTCCATAATCTCAATTCGATTTGTTCTACTTCTTCTACTTGTTTTACCATTTGATTTTGTAAAGAGGTCGTTTTCCCATTTCCATTAAGCTTTGCATCTACTGGAATCTCTTCACCTCTTAGATTAGCTGCAAAAGCAGATTCTTCATAGATTAGTCTATCTTCCATTTCTTGCAAGTGATACTCTTCTGGATAAATTTTTGCTTTGCTGCGTTCTGAAGCTTTATTTCCTACTTGCACGTCAAACTTAAATTTATCAATAGATTGACCAGTTTTTTCAACATAATCACGCAATGTTTTTAAATTTGGAAAACAACCATTTTTATCTGGATTGCCACTGAGACGACGCAACGCAACTTGATGATATTTCGGTTCAATTTCTGACCCGATAAAATGACGTTCATGATCTCTCGCAACCACTGCCGTAGTACCAGCTCCCATAAATGGATCTAAAACAATATCATTTTCGTTAGTTGTAGCTAATATCATTCTAGCTACCAAGTCTTCTGGAAATTGGCAGGGATGTATAGTTTGTTCTTCATGATTGTGTTTAACATTCCGAAACAGCCAAATATCACCAGGATTTTTACCTTCTGGATTGCATGAAAGTTCCCCCTTTCGATTTCCTCGATAATGTTTCTTATTTTGATACTTTTGGGGAACTCTAATAGCATCTAGATTAAATTTATAATTATCTGATTTAGTAAACCAAAGAATAGTTTCATGTCTACAAGAAAACTTTTTCTGGGCATGAAGACCATGTTGCCTAGCCCATATAATTCGGTTGCGAGGAATTAATCTGCATGACTCTAAAATCGGAAAAAAGCGAATATCCAAAGGAATCAGCATTCCTCGGTCAGAAAAAGCACCAACTTGCCAAAATAGCGAACCTGTATTTTTGAGAATCCGGCTACATTCAAGCAGAACGGCTGTTTGTTCTGCCAAATAAATCTCAATAGCTTGCCTTGATTCGTATTCTTTGCCTAGATTATAAGGTGGAGAGGATACAACTAAATCAACACATTCATCTGGCAGATTACTCAGCATTTGTAAGCTATCCTCCAAGAGAATCTGGTCTAAGGGTAGATTCTCTCTATTAGTCTTCATTACGATACCTACCTTGCAAGTAATACTAGGCTTTCGTCATCATAACCTATTTTAGGTTATTAGCAAATTTAAATAGTAGACGGAGTATAATACCATACTTACTTTAACAATATACCTTGCCGCAGTAGACATACATACCTAAAGGCGATGGAGAAGCGATCGCACTTTTTTGAGAGAATGCGATCGCTTGTTAAATTGGAAATTAGAACTCCAACCAAAATCCAAAGAATTTCATCCCTAATCCCCAGTCTCAACTCAATTAGCTTTACGTTCTTTCAGTACTTGATCTAGCAAGTTTCTAGCAGGTTGTGCTTTAGCCAACGCTACTTGATGGTCATTATAAGCACGAACAAGGCGGGAAAGACTGCTCACACCTGTCTTGAGTTGCTCAAGTTCTTCACCAGCAACTAGTTCTCCATCAAGCATCCGCCCAATCAACGGTTTAATATCGCCCACTTCCTGCCTGACTTTTTGGAGCTTTTCTAAAGAACTCAGTAAGGTTTTTAGTGAGTTCAATATGTCGTCAATATCTTGGGCATCCTCCACTGGCTCAGGTGGATTTTCAATTGCGATCGTATCTTTGTCTGAAGCTGTAGGCAATTCCTCTACAGACGTTTCACTTGTAACCCCGTTTGACCGTGCCATCAACGCTTCCTCAAGGAATTTTCCTCAGTGTATCGCTGATTTCAAGTTGCCAAAGATAGTATTGTTATAATTCGTTAAATAAATACTTGTACAAATTCAACTGTACGTCACTATTACGAAACCAAAGAATTCTCTTAGCTCTAAATCAGGACTATTTCATTCTATTTTTAGGATTCAATTGGTACAGGTATAAGTAAAAACAACGACCAACATATAAACACAGCAATAATGATTGATTTTGAACCTTGGGACAGGTTGTTGCGTCAGTATGTCGATCGAGAGGGTCGTGTAAACTATATTGCTTGGAAAACTGAGCAACCTCAAGCGATCGCAAATTGGTTATCGAGTCAAAAAAATCTGGCTTTTACATCTGATAGCAACACTTCTGAGCAATTGGCATTGTGGATCAACCTTTACAATGCGTTCACCATTTCGACAATTTTGGAGAGATACCCACTTGAGTCAATACGTCCGCGAATCTTAGGCATTCCCAACTGGCTAGCTTTTTTGTGGTTCTTCCAACGTCGTGCTTATTATATATTTGACGAACATTACAGTCTAGCCCAAATAGAGAACCAGATTCTGCGGAATAAATTACAGGAACCACGAATTCATTTTGCAATTGTCTGCGCTTCGGTTGGTTGCCCGTTACTGCGTGCTGGAGCTTATTTTCCTCAACAAGTTACTCAGCAGTTAGATGAAGATACCCGTCGCTTCATTAACAATCCTGAAAAAGTTCGTTATGACTCAAATAGTAAAACGCTCTACTGTAGCAAAATCTTTAAATGGTATCGTCAAGATTTTCTTAAGGTCAAATCCTCTATTCCAGAATATATCCACTCCTACCTAGAAACAGACCTGCCAATAAATGCCTCAACGCCGATTTCCTATCTCTACTATGACTGGAGCCTGAATCAGCGAATATCTTGATAAAATTGTTTGAGATAATTTGCATCAACGCCAATTCCCCACAAAAAACCGATATAAAGGTAGATTGCGTTTGCTTTCCAGCTACCCCATTTTGCGACGCGGCGATCTGAAGAGTGAACAATGCGGTTTACCAAATAAATACGTCCTTTTTTAACCAATCTCAGGCATAAATCTCCATCTTCCATAATCGGTAATGCCTCATCAAATCCATTGCAATCCCAAAAGTCAGTGCGACGACAAAACATTACCTGATCTCCAAACAACAGGCGCAATCCTCGAAAAAACAGGTGAGGCTTAAATAGCAGTGGTGCATAGTAGGTTTTTAAATAATTATGTAGAGAGATGCCCCAGCGAGTCGTTTGAGATCCACTCATCAGAGAAATGAACCCCCCACAGGCAATAGTTGGTTCTGCTAGGGTTTGCTTTATTACAGTGATTAAGTCATCCGGCACCCAAGTATCTGCATGAAGAAAGCAAAGAATATCTCCAGTTGCAGCCGATGCTCCAAAATTCATCTGGATAGAACGCCCACGCTGTTCAGATGAGAGAACTTGTACGCCTAGTGACTGATTGAATGACCCCAAGCATTGTTTTGCAACTGCCACTGTCTCATCATTGCTGCCACCATCTACTACTATCACTTCAAAAGCAGGCGGATTAAGTAAAGTCAATTGGCGTAATGTACGCCCTAAGCTAACTGCTTCGTTTAAAGTAGGAATTACAATCGAAACTTGAGACATGCAGCATAAGTAGTTTTATCGTTGCTTTTATTCTACTTGCTTAATGTTGACAAGCTCTTAGTGCAGCATTTCATTAATTCCTAGCGAATTAATGAAAGGCAATACCCTGCATTGTTAATGCGGCGGCCTTGTTAATGCATCGGCCTGCATTGTTAATGCGGCGGCGGCCTTGTTAATGCATTGGCTTGCATTAAAAACGCTACGTTTTTACGTATAACTGTACTTAGTCCAAAAGTCAACACTCCTGAGCATGGTAAGTAGCTTTTAGTAGTTTTCCCCAGATTGCATTGTAAGGATGTACAACCTTTGTCGGATGACCATTTTGAAAGATCGGTCTGCCTTCGTTTGCCCACTGAAAAATTCCACCAGTCAAGTTATAAATGCACTTAATCCCGGCTTCATCCAGTTTTTGGGCTAATTTTGCGCTCCGGTAGCCAACAGCACAGTACACAACAATTGGTCTATCTTTTGATACTGTTGCAACTGCTGCTAAGTCCTCTGTGAGAGGATCTATGCGTACTGCTGTTTCGATATGACTAACTGCATACTCAGCTTGACTTCGTGCATCTAGCACTAATGGATGGAGCTTTGCAGAATCTGATAGTAATTCAGCTAATTGGTTACAATTAATTTCCTCAACAGTAGGAAACTGAAATCTAATCAGAAGTTTAAGAAAGTTAAATGTGAGCGATCGCACTTGTTAAAAGACTCTCTGGTTGAGAAACAATACTAACGGGGCTGTGTCTGATGTCTAATAATAAAAAACGATCAAAGAATAGGCGATCGCATTGGCATCAACTCTCCAAAACAAACAGATAACTCATCGAGATTAGCTTATTTCCAAGTAAATATACTTATAATAATTACAGCATTTACTAATCACCTGCGATGATTTATGGCAATTCTTCAACTGATTGAACCCGAAGTTAAAAATCTGGGTGGTTTTTCTGCCCGCCGCAGTTTGCCATATCCTAATCGCCAAACGGTTGGGCCGTTTATCTTTTTCGATCATCTTGGCCCGTCCGTCATGCCCCCCAATCAAGGCATCGATGTCCGACCACATCCTCATATTAATCTGGCAACGGTAACTTATTTATTTGATGGTGCTTTGATCCATCGCGATAGTTTGGGTACTGTGCAGGAAATCCAACCAGGGGCAGTCAACTGGATGACAGCAGGAAAGGGGATTGTCCATTCAGAACGCTCACCTGACTTTGACCGTCACCAAGAAACTACTATTCATGGCATTCAAACCTGGGTCGCCCTGCCTGTTGAACACGAAGAAACCGAGCCAACGTTCATTCACTATCCGGCTGAAATCCTTCCCACTTGGGAAGAGAATGGCGTTATCATCAAACTTATTGCTGGGCAAGCATTTGGCTATACCTCACCAGTGAAAGTTCTCTCACCTATTCTCTATTTAGATGCAGCGTTGTCTGCCAACACCCACTTCACTATCCCTACAGATTATTCACAAAGGGCAGTATACAGTGTCACCGAGGGATTGAGGATTAATGATGAACCGATGGAACAATATCGTCTTGCTATTCTAGAGCCAGGCGATCGGGTTGAGGTTTCTGCTACAGATGCTGCTCGATGTATTGTTATTGGCGGTGAGCCGTTAGGTACACGCTACAAATGGTGGAATTTTGTCTCTAGCCGACCAGAGCGAATAGAGCAAGCTAAAGCTGATTGGCGCGACTATCGCTTTGCTAGCGTGCCAGATGAAACAGAGTTTATTCCACTGCCAGAAGTGATAACAGAAGCTAATCCTTTTTCATAAGTGTGTCACACTTCAACGCTCACTACCTCGCTTTAAGCTGGGCAAGTTTAACCCAAGTTGCCAGTTACTCTTATGAGCGATCACTTTGGGACAATTAAGCAATAAAATGCCCTTCAAGAAGAGAAAATTAGGAGGCAGTTATGCCACTTGATAGGTGTATGGAATTGCATCTGTATATTATATGGTGAAATATGGTAGCTGCTGTGAGGCAAAGCCAAATGACACTTATACAATTGTGGCGATTTATCACAATCATGCTGGCTTCCTTTAGTCTAAGCTTGTCTATGGCTCATTTGCTAGAACTACCGCGAAGAATGCAATTTGACCAACAACTCTGGGTAAGAGTGACCGTTTTTGAAAATGTTTATCGGTATTTTGGCTCAGTTGGTGCCGCATTTGAAATTGGCTCAGTTCTAGCAGCAATTGTGTTGGCGTTCCTCGTCCGTAAACGTGGCTCAACATTTTATTGGACGTTAGGAGGAGCGATTCTTTTAGTGCTGGCTCTTGTCAGTTGGGTAATATTTGTAGCCCCTATGAACGCGGAATTTGCAACATGGCTGACTAATCCCGTTCCGTCAAACTGGATGCGATATCGTAACCAATGGGAGTATGCACATGCAGTCAATGCCTTGGTTAAAATAATTGGCTTCAGTTCACTTGTAATTTCTGTGCTGGTTGAAACAGCAAAACGAAAGGTTGCTCATTCTAATCACTTGTAAGAAAGTTCAAGTTGGTGATTATTTTAGATAGCAGATTTCTGGTGAGAAACAGTTTGATTCTTTGAAGTGAACCTTACCAATGAAGCTGACTTTTCACGTTATATGGAAAAGTCCACCAAAAACCTAACCCCCAACTCGTCGCGGGAAGGGGGAAAATTCAAAGTCTCTCTCCTTTTAGGAGAGAGATTTAGAGAGAGGTTTTCCAGATACCGTGAAAAGTCAGACCAATGAACGAGATATCGCGCGAGTTCGGACATTGGTAGAATCACTTTAATACCATTTTGGATTTTAGACTTTCCTGCGGAACGCTACGCGTAGCTTGCTTCTCCGAAGGAGTACGGCTACGCTCAGTCGAACGATTTTAGATTTTGGATTGTGAAACATCCATTGGATAAGTGTTTCAGTTTTCCATCTGTCGCAATCATTTTTCAAATTGGTATACTTCCCGAATCTATACAGAAAATCTCTGCCCCTCTGCGGTCTTAATGATAAGTCTTTAACCGAACACAATCTCACTGGATAAGAGGGAGCAAATTGTTGAAACTCAGCGTCAGGAGTAGATAATTCAACTAAAGTTATAGGTGTAACTAGATGCACAATGGTTTTAGGAGTAAGCTGCCACTACTGCTGACATTCTGCTTATTTACTAGCTTTTTGCCTGCCTCTGGTTCAGTTTTATGTCCAGCCGTTGCCTCTGATAAATACTATAAAGTAGCCAGAAATTATGGCAGAGATGGACGTGCAGGAACCAATGGGCGATCGGGTAGAGATGGTAGCAGCGGTGAAAACCAAAATATTTTTGTCAATGGTTCACCTGTAAATCTTGACTTGTCGGGTAAAGATGGTGAAGACGGGGAAGACGGTGAAGATGGTTATCAACCTGACTGTGCTTCCCAACGCAATCGCGTTAGTCATGACATAAACGCACCAGACGGCGGTAGTGGCGGTAATGGTGGCAAGGGAGGAGATGGGGGAAATGGTGGTTCCCTCACAGTCTATTACAGCAATTTGGCAGACTTACGGAATATTTCTATCCGGGCAACTGGTGGGGAAGGCGGGCGCGGTGGTAGAGGTGGCAACGGTACGGAGGGTTGTAACTGTCACAGACGGAGATGGGAAGTAAAAACCTGCAAGGGAACTCCTGGTAGCCCTGATTACAAGTGTACTGAAAAGGTTTATCGATGTAGCGATGGTAGGGATGGGCGAGATGGCAGCGATGGTAGCGATGGTAGCCAAGGGCGCTTAGGAACTTTGAGTATTGTCAATAGCAAGGAACCTTTGGCATCTGATACTCCAACTGTGCAGCTAGCAATGTCGGAACTGATAAATAAACAGTTCAAACTCTCGAAGAATAAGTGGAATCAACGCATAGGCGCAGCTTCTCTACTTGCGCCTGGTTCTGCGATCGCCGATGATTATCGAGAGTTTGAACAGCGTCTAGAAGAGGCTTTTCAAATAGTTTGGCAAGAAAGACAACCTATTACCAGCTTTGGCAATCAAGCCGTAACATTAAATTTAACTGATAACAAACAAGTAGAAATTACTTTTGCTGAGGAATTATGGGTTGAAGGTAACAGCAAAAGTGAGGCTAACTTAACAACATTTACCGTTAACCATGCCATTCCCAAAAAAGATGTCACTCGGTTAGCTGTGGCAGAGTTTGCCGATGCCGGACAAAATCTCAACTTAAAAATAGTTGATTTGGCAGCCAAGTCTGATGCTATTAATACTCAATTTCGCGTAAAATTTCGCGCCCAAGATAGCTCACACGGTTTTTCTGGCTACAAAACTGAATTTGAAGGGGATATTCCCACAGAACTTGTGACTCGTGACTACAATCGTTTTACTCTAGCTTTGGGCAAGCTCAAAATTCCTGACGAAGCTTTACGCCCTGGTGTCAACGTTGATATTGAAGTCGTAGCAACTCGTTCTTTAGGAATACGTTCTGCCAAGCAAACTATTAGCTGGCAGGGTACAATTCGCAAGCCTAGATAAAGTTTAAGAAGATTTTTTGCCATCTGAAACCATTTGCGAGAGAATATAGGCTGCAAAATCTAGTAACTGATCCAGCAAAAAACCAATAATACCGATGTACAAGATTTCCTGGATTATATAATCAGTATTGCCAGCTTTATAAGCATCCCAGAGGGTAAAGCCAAGTCCTCTTGGCCCTGTTAACATTTCTGTGGCAATAACGATAAACCAAGCTACCCAAATGCTAACTTTCAAGGCATGAAATATATGAAAAATAGCTACTCGAAAGTTATTATTCTGTCTCTTGAAATGCTGCATCCCTATTGCGGTATTAATAATCATCGTCCAGAGAGTTCCCAGAAAAACTACTACAATAGCAGCCGAATCACTCTCTTGAAATGCTATTAGGGCAATAGGTAGCAAAGCTATAGGAGGGATACTATGTGGTATCTGAAATATCAGCCGAAATAGCTGATAAATCATGCTATTTATCCCGATGAAATATCCGATAAAACTACCCAATACAGCGGCTGGAATATAACCAACAAATAACCGTTGCAGGCTAGCTAAAATGTCTAAAAACATATTATTTTCTCTGCCTCAGTTCTCATGGAAAACATTCGGGAAATACTGCGGCAACAACACAAAACAGGGCTGAGAAAAATGTATTGGATTACACATTCTATTTTGTTGCTAAAAATTTTTTTATATCTTCTCCTCGTTAATTACTAATTAAAAAATTTAGGTATTATTACGATGTGATAGTAGTAGTACAAAGAAGAGGTAAAGCTTGACTTTACTAAACTTTATCAGAAAAGCAAATTTTAATTAGTAAATTAAATACAATTTATAGAATTTATCGAAGAAGGCAGTTCTTGCTAGAGCTTACGTGCGTAGTTTACCGCCGTAGGCATCGCTCCTTGATTATCTAAGCTGATGGAACGAGCCAAAAAAAGCCTTGAACAAGGCGTAGGGATCAATTGGATGGGTATTCAAACCCCAACCAATTGTAGACAGTTGTAAATAATGGCACAGATCGCTAGTTATCTCTAATAAAAGACGCAATCGCCTTTTTTATCGGAGAACCGGAATCGTCTCTGGTATAGTACGTAAGACCTTGCTCAATGAATGCAGACGTAGTATCTATTAACTGCTGAAGAATCTCGGAATTAGTATCATCTATTTCTTCACTAACTTTTTCCCCTGTAAATTTATTTTTCCGCTCTTCTGGAGATAATACAATCCGAGGATCTTTATAAGTCTCTTTCGGCTTAGGTTTAAATGTCTCATTTAAGTCAAACTGAAGACGTAAGTAACGTTTAGACTCATATCCACCCATGATTTGTCGGCAAATCGTACTATCAATCTCAGATGTAGGTTCCATAAAAATGTTAGTCAGATTTTTAATCCAGTCTAAGCCTCTCCATTTGCTGATTTGCTTATATTGATATGGTTCACCAGTTTGACCTGTGCCAATAGAAAGAATAGAAATATCTTCCAATCGCAGATTATCTAGTTTATATTGTTGCTTGATTTCTGGAGATACTGAAGACTGGCTAATCCTCATCGCCAAACTCAAAGCTGCAAGAGCAGGATTATTAGCAGAAACTCCTCCATCAATGTGTGGGAATTCCCAGTCACCAAATTTTTGTTTATCTACAGGTTCTAATTTATATGGTGGAAAAAAAGTGGGCGCTGAGGCAGAAGCGGTACATATTTCCCATAAATAGCAGTCATCGTACCATCTGTCTCCTAAATCGGGATGACAATTTGTAAAAAATGTTGTGTTGCGATATAGCGTATCGTAAGCAAGAATCAAAAGAATGGGTTTTTCGATATCCTTGATTCTTGTGGATTTATAGGCATCTTTGAGTACGCTAGTAATTCCATCATGAGAATATTTAGATGGAGAAAATACATCAATAATTGATTTGATGATGGATGGAAAGTTTTTGTAGCGCTCTTTTATCTCCAGAGGGAATATATCTTTACCTCTATTTTTATACATTTTCATGAGTTCATCACTCTCATTTCCGAGAGCAATTCCTCCTGCTAATATTGAACCAGTAGAAGTACCAGCAACCATGTCAAAATATTCGTGTAAAAACTCTCCTTTTCCCTGAGTTCTAATTTCTTGTTCTACTTGTTTAAGTATTCGTGCTGCAACAATTCCACGAATACCGCCACCGTCTAAAGCCAAAATTTTGAAGGACATAGCAATTCTCTTTGATTATTTTTCTATGGACAAGCATCATGAGATGAATCAGAATCCGATTCCATTAGCTTGTTTACTCTTATCCGACTTGTCCGACTTATCCGACTGGAAGAATACCTAAGTTTTTTTTTAACGAAGTGCCTTCTCTACGAGACACTACCTATAGCTTGCTTCTCTGTAGAGGGGGGTACGCGGTAGTATTGGTGTCAACTTAAGAAAGGCAAGAGACGTGATGAATCGCCGTCTCTACAATAGTCAATCTTTCGTAGAGACGGCGATTTATCGCGTCTTTGTGATGATTTAACTTGAAACACTTAGAAATACAGCAAATTTCTACGTTGTGAGGTACAGAAATACCCCACCTGCACAATCTGGCATGAAGGTTGGGGAGGAATATATCTTATGTAGTTGCTGTAAATTCAGGGTTTTAGTAAGGTTAAATCAATATTTGCTACAAGAAAGTTAAAGCTTGACCCCGCACTTGCGTATTTACCTGGCCTTTGTCATAAACTATTTCACCGCCGACAATAGTGGTTTTAGCCCAACCGGTCAGGTTCCAGCCTTCAAAAGGACTCCAATGGCATTTGGTTAAAAGTTCCTCGCGCCGGACTGGGCGGTATGTATTTAAATCTACAAGCACCAAATCGGCATCATAACCAGGGGCGATCGCTCCTTTATTGGGAATACCATAAGCTACAGCTACAGCTTTAGACATCCAGTTCACAACTTGAGCAACGGTACACTTTCCCTCCATCGCCGCAGTTAACATCAAAGCCAGGGAAGTTTCTACCCCAGGCATTCCTGAAGGACTATTGGGATATTCTTGAGCTTTTTCTTCTAAGGTGTGCGGCGCGTGATCTGTCGCGATGAAATCAATTACGCCATCGCGCAAAGCTTGCCAGAGAACTTCGTTATCGTGGGGCGATCGCAAAGGTGGATTCATCTGTGCTAATGTGCCAATTGTTTCATAAGCACTAGTATTTAACAACAAATGTTGTGGCGTAACCTCCGCTGTCACCCAACTTGGTTTCTCCTGACGCAGCAAATCTGCTTCTTCGGCAGTTGACATGTGGAGAATATGCAACCGACGTTGATATTTTTGAGAAAGTTTTAATGCTAGTTGGGTTGCCAGCAACGCCGCTTGATTATCTTGAATTTGCGAGTGAACAGCTGGATCGTGAATGTTGGCAAATTCTTGGCGGCGTTGGTTGATTCTAGCTTGGTCTTCGGCATGAACGGCAATTAAGCGATCGCCTTTAGCAAAAATCGCCTCCAATGCTGTTTCACCATCAATCAACAACTGACCATGCATCGACCCCATGAAAATCTTAATTCCCGGTGTTGGCTTTGCTAAAAGCAAATCTGGTAAATTCTCTGCTGTTGCCCCAATAAAAAAGCCATAATTAACTAAGGATTTGTGTGAGGCCCGTTCTAGCTTGTCGTCTAAAGCCTCTTGTGTCGTAGTTAGGGGGCGCGTATTGGGCATTTCTAAAAAAGAAGTGACTCCCCCTTTAGCACAGGCACAACTGGCAGTGAATAAATCTTCCTTGTGTTCTAGTCCAGGTTCCCGGAAATGCACCTGCGGATCGATAACTCCTGGCAACAAAGTTAAGCCTTCTGCGTCAATTTCAGTGACTAGTGCTGTTTGGGAGATTTCTGGCGCAACTTCGACTATTTGGCGATCGCGCGTCAACACATCCCCAACCATCAGTTCACCATCGGGTAAGATTATGCGAGCGCGGCGAATCAGTAACATTTTTGGAGATGACATAGGGATAACCAAGTTTAGACAGTGAGTTATGTATTACAGAAAACCATGCTTTTAGGTTAAACTTATTCGCGATCGGAGTAACCAATTTTTGCCGCGCCTTAAAAAAAAGTTTATTTTTAACAACAGAGGCAGCAGGAGTTTAAGTCCTCCACAAAATCTCTGATTTGGTGGACTGCAATTAGATAGGGTTGAACGCGAGAGCGTCTCATCTAGAAGCTTGATCTAAATTCATACCTCCTTCCCAATCCACAATCTAAAATTGGTAGTCAAGATGCAAACATAACTAGGAAATTAAAATTTTCCCGCTAAGATTAACAGATAAAGTCTCACTAGGCGAGTTAATTACCTACGTCTTTCGTTAAATTAAGTAATTTCATGCATAATCAAGTGTCTGATAACAATTCTAGTCAACAACCCGATAATTCTTGGATCGCAGAGCTAGGTAGAACAATTGTATTGAGCATTGTTCTAGCTCTAGGAATTCGTACCTTTGTTGCTGAAGCACGCTGGATTCCTTCTGGATCAATGGAACCGACTTTGCATGGTACGCCAAACCAGTGGGAGGCAGACAAAATTATTGTCGATAAGTTGAAGTATAAATTTGCTGACCCACAGCGGGGAGATATAGTAGTATTTTCACCGACGAAAGAACTACAAAAAGAACAATATCAAGATGCTTTTATTAAACGTATAATTGCCCTACCTGGAGAAAAAATACAACTTAAGGATGGCAAAGTCTATATCAATAACAAACCTCTCCCAGAAGCCAATTACCTCAGTTCTGGGCAAACCACAGTTATTGATGTTTGCCAATCAGGGCCACAGCCACCTTTTTTGGCCAAACCCCAGACTATACCAGCCGATTCATATTTAGTATTGGGTGATAATCGTAACAGTAGTTATGACAGTCGCTGTTGGGGTGTTGTCCCCCGCCAGAATATTATTGGACGTGCTGTAGTTCGCTTCTGGCCTTTAAATCATGTTGGCGGCATCGATAAATCGCCAGTATATCCATAATTAACAAACAATATTGCTCAAATAGTTAACAAAAGAATTTTAGATTTTAGATTGGGGACTACTAAATCACCAATCTAAAATCCAAAATCTGTCTTGAAAAGTTTAGTTCGCTCTTTGCGAGATGCTAGGACTTTTCGCCAAATCTCAAATCCAAATATTCCTATGACCGAAAACGAAAAGGATACAGAGCAACTAAATTTATTTATGGGTGTCTAAAATGTTTGAATTTTGAATTTTGAATTTTGAATTTGGAGCGAAGCGACGTGACGCCTTACCTAGCTAAGATTTTACTGTATCCAGTTAAATCACTGGATGGTGTTGAAGTTGAGAACGCTAAAGTTCTTGCCAGTGGCGCACTACAGTATGACCGCGAGTTTGCCATTTTTGACAAACAAGGTAGATTTGTCAATGGCAAGCGTCATGCTAAAATCCATTTACTAAGGGCACAATTTGCACTCTTAAATAGAACTATCTCATTGCAAATCCCCGATGCCAACTCACAACAAATTTTTCATCTAGATAAGGAACGGCAAGCATTAGAAGCAACTTTGAATGATTATTTTGAGTTTACTGTCACATTGGGACAAAACTCTTTGATGGGTTTTCCTGACGATACACACTCACTTGGCCCAACGGTAATTAGTACAGCCACATTGACAGAGGTAGCTTCTTGGTTTCCTGGTTTAAGTGTAGATGAAATGCGCCGTCGGATGCGTGCCAACATCGAGATTGGTGGTGTACCAGCTTTTTGGGAAGATCGGCTATTTAGCGAACAAGGTGATTTAGTCTCTTTTCGAGTGGGAGATGTAGACTTTTTTGGGGTTAACCCATGTCAGCGTTGTATAGTCCCAACACGCAATTCTTACTTAGGGGAAGCTTACCCAAACTTTCAAAAAATCTTTACAACCCAGCGACAAGCAACTTTGCCAAATTGGGTTGCTTCATCGCCTTTTAATCACTTTTATAGATTGAGTATTAATACTCAACTGCCCCCATCATCAGCCGGAAAAATTTTACGAATCGGCGATCGAGTTGACATAAATATACAACAAAGTTAATATCCCGTCAAAATAAACAATCCAAAGTAAATTTTTTTGGATTTTTTTGTTTATGCTGTGTATTTGCATGACAATTCTAAAATTGTTGTAGTTAAATATAAGTTTTTGTACGAGTCCAGGGGTTTCCAGTCCAGAAAATCAACACATCAGCAATTAAAAATTAAATTTAGGATTGGGTGCCAATGGCGACCTGAATTTTAGAATGGCATACTGGAGCTTATTGGTTAAATTTCAGTTCATCTGAGAAAATTTGTGGAAATATTGCCAGATAAAACTGAGCAAATTCAGGTGCGATGGCATACCCACGTAGATGATTTCTATAGGGGACTACTCCTGTGCAAAGTTTGAAAATTAGGCATTGGAGGAATTCAGCCAGTCAAACAAGTATAAGCATTTTGTCTTGTTTTATACTAGGAATATAAAATTTTCATAAAAAGCAATATATGCCGCAATTATATTTGTATAAAATATAGCTGGCATATCAAAATGCACTTAGTAGATGCTGGGGAAGAATAAAACTACAATGTTATCCAAACTTCAGCCCGTCAAATCATTTAATCGCTTAGTTGGCAAAGTTTATGGCAAGATGCCCCTGAGATATGTTCTGATTGTGCCCTTTATCTTGCAAATTTGTGGTGCGGTGGGACTTGTGGGCTATCTTTCCTATCAAAACGGCCAAAAAGCGGTAAGGGAGCTTGCTACTCAATTAGAAAATGAAATCTGCGATCGCATTGAACAGCATCTTGATAGCTATTTAACAACCCCGAAGCAAATTAATCAAATCAACTTAGATGCGATTGAGCTAGGTTTGCTTAACCTTTCGGACTTTCAAACCACCGGTAATTACTTTTGGAAACAAATGCAGGTTTTCAATGTTGGCTACAACAGCTTTGCCAATCCCAAAGGTGAATTTATCGGTGTTGAACGTCTAGATAATGGCCAGCTCTTAATTAATGAAGTTAGCGCCAAGCATGGTATGGGCAAACTCTATGTTTATCCTACAGACAAGCAAGGAAATTGCCGCCATTTACAAGAAGTCAAAAATTACGATCCTCGCGTAGAAGCTTGGTATACAGATCCAGTCAAGATAGGCAAACGAGTTTGGAGTCAAATTTATCAATGGGAAGATAAACCAGAAATTTTATCCATATCTTCCAGCTATCCGGTTTACGATAAAAATCGCAAATTCGTTGGGGTAATTAGTGTTGATTTACTGTTGTCACAAATCGGCAATTTTTTAGCTAAGTTAAAGGTCAAAGAGTCGGGTAAAACTTTTATTTTAGAACGTTCTGGGTTAATAGTGGCTTCTTCTACTAGCGAGCCACCATATATGATCGTTAATGGTAAAGGAAAACGTCTATCAGCATTAGATAGTCAAAATCATTTAATTAAACTCACAACACAGTCTTTGATCGAACGCTTTGGCAGTCTTAAGTTTGTTGGGGGGAAGCAACAGCTAAGTTTTAGTACCGATGGAATGCGTTATTTTGTACAGGTCAAAAGCTGGAAGGACGAACTGGGTTTAGACTGGCTAATTGTGGCGGTGATTCCCGAAGGCGAATTTATGCAGCAAATTAATGCCAACACCCGCATCACTATTTTGCTGTGCATAGTTGCTTTTTTAGTAGCTACAAGAATTGGGATTTTGACTGCTCGTTGGGTAATTAAGCCGATTTTACAATTAAACAGATCGGCGAAGAAAATTGCTCAAGGTGAATGGGAGGAAACACCAGACATTCAGCGTTCCGATGAACTGGGGGAACTAGCCAAATCATTTGAAACTATGGCAAAGCAACTCCAAGCATCCTTTAGTGCTTTAGAAGCAAAGAATGCCCAGATGCAAGTTTTGAATGAGGCGCTATCTCATAATCAGAGTCAGCTAACTCAATTTTTAGAAGCCATGCCAGTAGGTGTACTTATCATCGATGCTGAAGGTAAACCTTATTATACAAATCAGATTGGGCAGCAAATTCTCGGTCAAGGAATAATCGCCCAAGTTAACACCGAAGAATTGTCAGAGGTATATCAAGCTTACCTTGCCGGGACAGATCAACTTTACCCCAGCGATCGCCTGCCGATTTTAAGGGCATTACAAGGGCAAAGCACCAGGGTTGATGATATGGAAATTCGCCGTTGTGGCAAGATTACTCCCATTGAGATTTTAGGAAAGCCAATTTATGATGAATCAGGGAATCTTGCTTTTGCGATCGCCACATTTTTTGATATCACCCAACGCAAACAAACAGAAAAGTTATTAGCAGAATACAATCGCACCTTAGAGGCTCAAGTAAAAAAACGTACTGAAGAGTTCCAGCAAGTTATCGAGCAACTGCAAACCACCCAAGAAGAACTGATTCAATCGCAAAAAATTGCTGCACAGGAACAACAAGCAGCAGTTCGGGAAGCGGCGCGAAGTGCTGCCGCCAACCTCGCCAAAAGCGAATTCCTTGCTAACATGAGCCACGAACTGCGTACCCCACTCAATGCCATTCTTGGTTTCACCCAAGTCATGAGTCGAGATTATTCGCTATCTAGCGAACATCAAGAAAACTTGGCAATAATTAATCGTGCTGGCGAACATCTACTCAAATTAATTAACGACATTCTCGAAATGTCTAAAATCGAAGCTGGCAAAATCACATTAAATTGCAGCAGCTTTGACTTAATTCATTTGTTGAAAAACTTAGAAGAGATGTTGCACTTGCGTGCTGCATCTAAAAATTTAGAATTACTGTTTGAATATGCGCCAGATATTCCTAAATACATAGAAACGGACGAAAATAAACTGTGTCAAGTATTGCTCAACCTGTTGGGAAATGCTATCAAATTTACCGATCGAGGGAGGGTGACGCTACGGGTGAGAGTGGGGGCAGGGGAGCAGGGGAATAGGGGAGTAGGGGAGCAGGGGGAGCAAAATCTTTCTTATCCCTCTTTTCTTTTCTTTGAGATACAAGATACTGGCTGTGGTATTGCCCCACAAGAACTTGACTTGCTGTTTGAGGCTTTTGAACAAACCGAAATCGGTAGAAAATTCCAACAAGGGACAGGATTGGGTTTAGCAATTAGCCGTAAATACGTGCAACTGATGGGAGGAGATATTACTGTCACCACTACGCCTGGTGTCGGTAGTACATTTGCCTTTGATGTTCAGATTGCTCTAACTTGCCCTAGAGAAATCCCGATAAACCAAATTAAATCACAAATTAGAGCTTTAGCATTTAGTGAAAAAGTATACCGCATTTTAGTAGTTGACGATTCCAAAGAAAGCCGTATATTGCTAGTTAAAATTCTCACATCTCTCGGCTTTGAAGTTAATGAAGCTACAGATGGTAGTGAAGCGATCGCTAATTGGGAATCTTGGCAACCACACTTGATTTTTATGGATATGCGAATGCCAGTCATGGACGGTTACGAAGCCACAAGAATTATTAAAGCTAGAGAAATCGGACATGGGACAACCAATACGTCGCGGAGGTTCCCAAAATTGAAACAACTGGTGTCATCGGCGAGCCAATACCTTGCAGAAGAGTTAACAGGCTCAGGCGAGGGTGAGGCTCTCAAAGTTGTACGCCAAGAGTCTTCTACACCAGAAACAACTGGTGTCATAGAAAATGATCCTTCTGGTACGTCCACATTGCGATCGCGGATGCCAACAACTTTGGCTCCCCCTTATAACTTCTCTAGAACAATGCCAGATAGCTCCAATACAAATACAATCATTATTGCCCTAACTGCTAGCGCCTTTGAGGAAGAACGCCAGAAAATTTTGTCCATTGGCTGTGATGATTTTATTCGCAAGCCATTCAAACAGGAAGTATTATTGGAAAAACTGAGCAAGCATCTGGGTTTAAAATATACCAATCAAGTAGAAACCACAAACACAGTAGTTGTCAATCAAGCTACACAGATTTTTGTAAGTGTTGCCGAACTCCTGGGCCATTTATCACAAATGTCACCTGAGTGGCTCCAACAGCTTCACTATGCCGCAGCCAGCTGTAGCGATGAACTGATTTTAGAGTTACTCAAGCAAATTCCATCAGATAATGCTCAAGTTTTTCAAGTTCTCAGGGATTTAGCAAATAACTACCAGTTTGAGAAAATCATGGAATTGACTACAACAAACTTAGAATGAATTACGAGCATTTAGACCCTAATAAAAAAGATATTTTGATCATTGATGATATGGCGGATAACCTGCGGGTTTTATCCTCCATATTGACAAGGGAAGGGTATAACGTTCGTAAAGCTTTGAACTGGCAAATGGCACTGACGGCAACTCAAACATTATTACCTGATTTGATTCTACTCGATATCATGATGCCAGAAGTAGATGGGTATGAAATTTGCCAGACCTTTAAAGCTTGGGAGCTAACAGCCGATATTCCAGTAATTTTTATTAGCGCTTTAGATGATGTTTTTGACAAAGTTAAAGCCTTTAAAGTCGGTGGTGTAGACTACATTACCAAACCTTTTGAGTTTCAAGAAGTTTTAGTGCGTGTGCAAAATCAACTGGCATTGAGATCGGCACGATTAGAAATATTGAAACTAAATGTTGAACTAGAACATCGGGTAAAACAGCGGACTGGAGAGCTAGAAAAAACTCTCCAAAAACTCCAACAAGAAATCCATTCTCGCCAGAAATTGCAAAGTCAACTGCTAGATATAGCACTGCATGACTCCCTGACTGGATTATCAAACCGAGTTTTGTTTATTAGGCGACTAGAAAATGCTCTAAATCGGGCGAAACAAGAATCTAGTTATCAGTTTGCAGTACTTTTTTTGGACTGCGATCGCTTCAAAGTTGTCAATGATTCCCTTGGTCATCCGGTGGGAGATGAATTGCTGATAGCCATTGCTCAACGCTTACAAGCATGTATCATACCTGTTGATACTTTAGCACGATTGGGCGGTGACGAATTTGGAATTCTCTTAGAAAATATCACAGATATCAATATAGCAATCCAAGTTGCCGAAAGGATTTTGCAACAGTTATCACTAGCTTTTAAACTTTCCAGATATGAAGTATTTATGAATGCCAGTATTGGCATTAGTTGGGGCAATAAAGATTACGATCGCCCAGAGTATTTGCTGCGAGATGCTGATACGGCAATGTATCGGGCTAAGGCTCAAGGAAGGGCCAACTATCACGTTTTTAATCCAGCAATGCATCAGGAAGCTATTCAGCTTTTAGAGTTAGAAAATGACCTGCGGAGGGCTGTTGAAAGGCGAGAATTCCTCGTTTACTATCAGCCAATTATTTCCCTAGTTACAGGCAGAATTTCTGGATTTGAAGCCTTGGTGCGCTGGCAACATCCGATTCGTGGTTTGATTTCTCCCATAGACTTTATTCCTGTGGCCGAAGAAACGGGTTTAATTAATGCCATCAATACTTGGGTATTACAGTCAGCTTGTCATCAATTAAGCATCTGGCAACATTATCCAGTGACACCAGAACCTCTAACTATGAGTGTTAATTTGAGTGCAAGGTTATTTTTACAGCCGAATTTGGTAGAACAAATTGACCGAATAATTTATGAAAATAAAATCAATCCGGCATATTTAGAATTAGAAATTACCGAAAGTGTAATTATGGAAAATACCGATGCGATCAAAATAATTCTTGAACAACTAAAACAGCGAAAAATTAAGTTAATTATGGATGATTTTGGTACAGGATATTCCTCTTTAAGTTACCTGCACAGCTTTCCTTTAAATGCACTTAAAATTGATAAATCCTTCGTCAAACGAATGCAGGATAACAAAGAGAATATGGGGTTAGTACCAGCAATGATTGGCATTGCCAACTCAATGGGGATGAGTGCGATCGCTGAAGGTGTCGAAACACAAGAACAGTTAGCCCAATTGAGAAGTTTAAACTGTAATTTTGCTCAAGGATATTTATTTTCTCAACCCATAGAACAACAACTGGCTCTGAAGTTGCTCAACTCAGCACCTCAATGGTAGCTATCAAGTAACATCTTGGAAAAATTTCATTGTTGATCCTTGGCTAAATAGGACGGAGTGCTAGCTACTATAATCCTTACAGCAGTTGATCGGGTTGCTAAAGTTGATAACTGGCCAATAGCTTCGATAATCTGCAAAACTCTCCAGCCACGTGAGAGTTAAACTATAAATATCAGTATTTCGGTGAAATCGGTCAACAAATTTTAGGGTGATTTCAAACAAGGATTTACTATCCTCAATAATTATACGCATAACTTTTGATCAATAATGCATTTTAATCAAACTAACCATCAGAAAAGAAATATTTTGGTGGTCGATGATACTCCAGATAATTTGCGGCTTTTATCGGCGATGTTGACTGCACAAGGTTTTGAAGTTCGCAAAGCCTTAAACGGTAAAATGGCACTGACTGCATGTCAAATGGTTTTGCCCGATGTGATTTTGCTAGATATCAATATGCCTGGTATGGATGGCTACCAAGTTTGTCAACAACTGAAAGCTGACGATAAAACTTGTGAAGTCCCAGTAATTTTTATTAGCGCCCTGGATGATGTTGTAGATAAGGTAAAGGCATTTGATGTTGGTGGTGTAGATTATATTGCAAAACCTTTTCATGGGGCAGAAGTAGTATTGCGAATTGAAAATCAAATTAATTTACGTTTGCTGCAAGTAAAACTGCAAGAAAAAAACTTTTTACTCCAACAGGCTATTGACGACTTAAAAGCCTCTCAAGTTCAACAAATTCAGAATGAAAAGATGGTGGCGCTAGGACAGTTAGTAGCTGGGCTGGCTCATGAGATTAATAACCCGATCAGTTTTATTTATGGAAATCTCCAATATGCTGGTCAATATGTGGAAGACCTGGTAAATATAATTGAAGTCTATCAGCAGGAATATCCCAAACCCACACCAAAAGTTCAGCAAATAGCCAAAAATGTAGACTTGAATTTTATTATTAAGGATCTACAAAGTCTGATAGGTGCAATGTATAGAGGCTCCGATCGCATTCGAGAAATTGTACTGGCGCTACAACATTTTTCTCGGCATGATGAAGCAGAGATGAAACGGGTAAATATCCATGAAGACATCGAAAACACTTTAGTAATGTTACAACATCGGCTTAGGGAAGCAGCCGATCGTCCGGCAATTGTTGTAGTAAAAGATTATGGTAACTTGCCCCTAGTCACTTGTTATGCGAGTGAACTAAATCAAGTATTTATGCATTTGTTGAATAATGCTATTGATGCCATAGAAGAGGGAGTGGGAAGTGGAGAGTGGGGAATGGGGAATGGGGAACTCTCTGAGGATCGGGGGCAATGGGGAGTGGGGAATCAATCTTCAACTCCCTACTCCCTACTCCCTACTCCCCAAATTCGGATTCATACAGAAGTGACAGACTTGAATCTAGTCAAAATAGCGATCGCTGATAATGGTCTTGGTATTGAAGAGTCGTTGCGATCGCGTTTATTTGACCCATTTTTTACCACGAAACCTGTGGGTAAAGGTAGTGGGCTAGGATTATCTATTAGTTATCAGATTATCGTCCAAAAACACCGAGGAAATATTAGCTGTAACTCATCTGTTGGCAAAGGAGCAGAGTTTGTGATCGAAATTCCTATAGAGCAACCTAATATCTCATCACAATTTTCAAAATATTAAAAGAATTTCTTTCCCGATAAATCTAATTAATCAACAATTCTGGTGCTACCAATCCTTTTTGGATAGCTAAGACTGCGGCTTGAGTGCGATCGCGTACTTCTAATTTCTGTAAAATAGCATGGACATGAACCCGTACTGTACCAGGGGCAATGTAGAGAATTTCAGCAATTTCTTGATTACTTTTGCCAGCTGCTACCAGTGCCAAAATTTCTTGCTCCCGCTTCGTTAAAGGATTTTCTAAAGATTCCTCAGTTTTTGCAGACTGCACCGCCATCGAATTTCCCTCAAAAGCGGCTCTAATTTCAGTTGTTGCCGTTTGATCCCACCAAGAAGCGCCCGCAGCAACCGATCGCACTGCTAATATCAAAGACTCAGCCGGAATACCTTTAAGGCAGTAACCTTGCGCCCCGGCGGCAATTAACCGTGAAATCAGGGGTTTTTCAGAACGAGACGTTAAAACAAGAATTGGTAAATTTGGGTGCTTCTGCTTGATTTGGCGACAAGCCTCAATCCCGCCAATTCCCGGTAAACCTATATCCAGCAAGACCAAATCCAGAGGATAGCGATTGGCGAATTCTACAGCTTGTTCCCCATCTTCCGCTTCTGCAACAATCTCCAAACTGGTTTCTTGTTGCAACCGCATCCGCAAACCAAGCCGAAATAATTCATCATCTTCAACTAGTAAGATTTTTGTCATTTGTCATTTGTCATTTGTCATTTGTCATTTGTCATTGGTCATTGGTCATTTGTCATTTGTCAGGAATATTATTTTCTCCTGCTTCCTCTGCTTCCCCTGTTCCCCTGCTTCCCCACTCCTCACCTCCCCGGTGGTGGACAAGCCGGGAGTCGGAAACCAAACACTGCCCCGCGTGGTGAGCGATTCTCTGCCCAAATTGTACCCCCATGAGCAGTAATAATTTGCCTGGTCAAATAAAGTCCTAGCCCAGAGCCGGAGACGTGGCGATCGCTATTTCCTTGATAAAATCTCTCAAATAAGTGAGGTAACTCTTTTTCGGTAATGCCGGAACCAGTATCGAGTATTTTTACCACTTGGTCGCTAGAATAGCCTTCAAATACTACTTCCACTTTACCGCCACGAGGGGTATGGTTAATGCCATTACTCAGGAGATTGCTGAAAACTCGCCCAAGTTGCAAAGAATCGCCGTTTACCCAAAGAAAGCTCCGAAAATCTGATTCGCCATAGTGCAGAGAAATATAAACCTGTCGTGTTTTCGCTAGTTCAGTCAGTGTCGCAACGATCTCCTCCGCCACTGTCACCAAGTTAACTGGTGATATCTGTAGTTTCAGTCCTTCGGCATCATTGCGGTACACATCTAAAAGTGTTTGGACTAATTGCAGTGTACTCTGATGACTACGAGCCATTGTTTGTAAGACTTTTGCTTGCATAGGCGTGATTTCACCAAATTGCTCATTTTGAAAATATTTCAGCGTTTCAATTGCTCCTAATAGGGGTGTTTTCAAATCATGCGTTAGGGTAGAAACAAAATCTTCACGCATGGTAGCTAGTTGTTCTTGGGAGCGTAATTGTGCTTGCGTAAAAGCGATCGCTTCTTCATTGCGGTGGTTGCGGTAACTTAACCAACCCGTTACCATCAACGCCAATACTGCAATCAACCTATTTGCCAACGTTGGAGAATTAATCATTTCTCCTCCGGGAACAAACAAATTCAACAATGTTAATCCTGTAGCTGCAAGAGTGATCCCCAAAACTGCTCCCCGATTCAATCGAGATGCTAACAAAATCGTTCCTGTGTAGAGGTAGCCAAATACGTACTCAGGAGGTGTCAAATATTCTAGTATTATCACGATCGCAAAGACGATCGTTATTAACCAATACGTTCTTCCACGCTCATTTATAGCTTCTCTCATAGCCAATAATCGACTTAACATCGTCATTTATGATTTACTAAAAAATTGTGATTATCCAATCTGTATAACTATTTAATTTACCAATTACGATCTATCTGCAATCTATATCTGCAAATGCCAACTTAAGAATTAACCCGAAAATTACGATTCCACAAGACTGGAGAGTGGAAACTGGGTATTTGCTACAAGAAGCGGCGTCTCTACCACTATCTTCCTAAACCCTAATCCCATTAAAAAAATACTTTATGATATTTATATTCTTTGAAACTAGCAAACTTGGAAAATGTATTGTATAAACAAATAATCCTAAGTAGTGAGATAGATGAATTAATAGTCAAAATTAAATATTCTTAACAAAAACTTTAATAAGTATCTGGAAAATAGTCACAACAGAAAATATTCAGGAGTTCTGTTAGCGGTAGCGGGATGTTTAGCCTCTACTGAACAAAAAGTAATGAGTAAGAATTAATACTTATGAATTTTCCTACTTTCAGCCGAGGCACTTACTACTCGGAACTAATTTGATGCTGAGTGCGATTATTGCGTTTTGTACTCAGTACTGTTTAAGGAAATCCCTTGAAATCAAATACTCCTACAGTTAATCTATTATTTCTAAGAATTGGCTTGCTACCACTGAAATTTAATTTAGCGCAAAATATATGGGACAAGGTTTTTTGCAAATTGGCTTAACGCTGTGTATTGTCATAGCAATCACTCCATTATTCGGAAAATACATAGCGCGTGTCTTTTTGGGAGAAAGAACACTGCTTGATTTTTTAATGAACCCCATAGAGCGAAGTATGTTCGTACTTGCGGGTGTTCGGAGAAAAGATGATATGACAGGTTGGCAGTATATTCGAGCCGTACTCTGTTGTAACTTGATTATGGCTATTTCAGTGTATTTTCTGATCTATTTTCAGAGACTATTACCCTGGAATCCAAACGGCTTCGGTGCTATCCGTTGGGATGTATTGCTGCACACAACGATTTCATTTGTAACGAATACCGACCAACAACACTATGTAGGTGAGACAACCTTAAGCTATTTTAGTCAGGTAGCTGCTTTAGGCTTTTTGATGTTCACCTCCGCAGCCACCGGTTTAGCCGTGGGAATTGCCTTTATTCGCGGCTTGACGGGTAGAAGACTGGGAAACTTTTACGTCGATCTAGTCCGTGGAATTACGCGAATCTTGCTGCCGATTTCGATTATTGGCGCGATCGCTTTGCTGGTAACAGGTGTACCACAAACCTTGGCTGGGACTATGGATATACAAACCTTAGAAGGCGGGACGCAATATCTGGCGAGAGGCCCGGTGGCATCATTTGAAATGATCAAACTTTTGGGCGAGAACGGCGGTGGCTTTTTTGGCGTAAACTCAGCACATCCCTTTGAAAATCCCAATGGCGCTTCTAATTTGATAGAAATGCTCGCCATGATTTCTATACCCGCAGCCTTGATTTATACCTACGGTATATTTGCCAACAATATCAAACAAGCTTGGCTACTTTTTTGGATGGTGTTTGTGATTTTTGTCGTTCTGGTGGGAGTAACAGCCGTGGGAGAACTGCAAGGTAATCCCCTAGTTAATACCGCCTTTGGATTAGAACAGCCCAATTTAGAGGGCAAAGAAGTTCGATTTGGTTGGGCACAAACAGCATTTTGGGCAGTGATGACTACTGCTACTATGTCTGGTGCTGTGAATGGGATGCACGATTCTCTGATGCCGCAAGGAATATTTTCGACTCTCTTCAACTTATTTATTCAGGTTATCTGGGGTGGTCAGGGAACTGGAACAGCTTACTTATTTATTTACTTAATTCTCACAGTCTTCCTAACTGGACTAATGGTAGGACGTACCCCAGAGTTTTTAGGACGCAAAATTGAAAAGCGGGAAATCGTTCTCGCTAGCGTAGTGCTGTTGATTCACCCAATTCTAGTTTTGATCCCCAGTGCGATCGCTTTGGCTTATCCCATCTCCCTATCTGGAATTAGCAACGCTGGCTATCACGGTATTTCTCAAGTAGTTTATGAATATGCCTCAGCAGCAGCAAATAATGGTTCAGGCTTAGAGGGCTTGGGGGATAACACCTTGTGGTGGAACTTGAGTACTTTAGTTAGCCTAATCGGAGGACGCTACATTCCGATGATTGCCATACTGCTGCTAGCTGACGGGATGTCTCGCAAACAACCAGTACAAGAAACCCCTGCAACCCTGAGAACTGATTCTCTGGTATTTACTGGGATCACAGCTGGAGTGACGCTGATTTTAGGAGTATTAACTTTCTTTCCCGTTCTGGCTTTAGGCCCCATAGCTGAGGGTTTGAAACTAGCATCTGGCAGTTAGAAAAGTTATGAGTTATAAGTTTGAAATTAAGAAAGTATCAAAAAGTAATTTAGGAGGCAGGAGGCAGGAGTAACCCAGACTTAAAAGTGTGAGATTCAAGCAAGAAAGGTTTATATAGCTGTAGTCAGATATGTTAGGACAGTGTTGATTGCTCAACGCCCTGCTAACGGCACTCAGCTATATCTTGCACTACGCGTCTCGTACCAGTATCTTATTTTTAACTGGGTAATTACTCAGAACTAAAGTTTTAATTCTTACTTATTTCCTCCTGGCTCCTGCCGTTATTTTATAAATTATCCGGTTTCGTAGGATGCGTTACTAACGCATCCTACAGGTTGGATATTTTTTTATTAGAAGTTCCTATAACTCCTAACTCCTAACTTCTCGCTCCTAAACTTTATTTATGAATCCAGTGGCAACTAACTTCAAAGCTAGACGCCCAAGTTCTCGTTCTGGCGATCGCCGCCAAAAACGTAAAAAGACCAGGGCAAATAATAAGTGGCTGTACTTAAGAGCAATTAGAGATGCTTTTGTCAAGCTCAACCCTAAGTATGCAATCAAAAATCCAGTAATTTTTGTGGTTTGGGTAGGGACAATCATCATCCTATTGCTAACGATCGATCCCAACCTATTTGGCCCAACCCTTCAAAAGAACCCGCAAGTTTTCAATGCCTTGTTGTCGGGGATTTTATTCTTTACAGTTTGGTTTGCCAATTTTGCTGAAGCAGTGGCAGAAGGGCGAGGTAAAGCCCAAGCCGATGCCTTGCGATTAACAAAGTTAGAGGCGATCGCTAAAAAACTTGCTGCCGATGGCACACTTAGTGAAGTTTCATCCACCAGCCTCAAACAGGGCGATACCATCTACGTCGTTGCTGGGGATATCATCCCCGCCGATGGTGAAGTAATCATGGGTGTTGCCTCAGTGGATGAATCGGCAATTACTGGGGAATCCGCACCAGTATTAAAAGAATCAGGCTCTGACGTTGCTAGTTCCGTCACTGGTGGAACGCGGATTATCTCAGATGAACTAATTATCTGTATTACTACTGACCCAGGCAAAGGCTTTATTGACCGCATGATTAAGTTGTTAGAAGGGGCAGAACGCAGCAAAACACCCAATGAAATTGCCATCACAGTATTGTTGGCAGTTCTCAGCTTAGTGTTTTTGTTAGTCGTAGTCACCTTGCCTGCACTTGCTTACTATGTCAACAGTCCAGTCAGCGTCCCAATTTTAATTGCCTTATTAGTAGCGTTAATTCCTACCACCATTGGCGGCTTACTAAGTACCATCGGTATTGCTGGTATGGATCGAGTTGCCCAATTTAACCTCATTGCCACATCAGGACGAGCAGTCGAAGCCTGTGGTGATATCAACACTTTACTTCTCGACAAAACAGGTACAATTACCCTTGGCAACCGTCTGGCAGAAGAGTTTATTCCTCTCAACGGTCATTCAATGTCAGAAATTGCGAATGTTGCCTGGGCAGCTAGTGTCTTTGACAATACACCTGAAGGAAAATCCATTGTCCGACTGGCAGAAAAGTTGGGCGCACGGTTTGATTTTGACTCCAGTCAAGCAGAAGGAGTCAGTTTTTCGGCTAAAACCCGGATGAGTGGCACGAACTTACCTGGTGGGTATGAGGCTAGAAAGGGAGCAGTAGAAGCTATTAAAGGATTTGTCCGTTCTCGCAATGGACGCGATATACCAGAATTGGATGCTGTCTACGAACGAGTTTCTCGCTTGGGAGGCACACCCCTAGCAGTTAGCTTAGATAACGAAATCTATGGAATTATTTATCTCAAAGATATAGTTAAACCTGGTATCCGCGATCGCTTTGAGCAACTGCGACGGATGGGAGTGCATACCATCATGCTAACTGGAGACAACCGAATTACCGCTTCTGTCATTGCCAAAGAAACTGGGGTTGATGACTTCATTGCCGAAGCCACACCAGAAGACAAAATCAGTATCATTAAACAGGAACAAGCAGCAGGTAAACTGGTAGCCATGACGGGAGATGGAACTAACGATGCTCCCGCATTAGCCCAAGCTAACGTCGGCGTGGCGATGAATACAGGAACGCAAGCCGCAAAAGAAGCCGCTAACATGATCGATTTGGACTCCGATCCCACAAAGCTGCTCGATATCATTGGTATTGGTAAACAATTGTTGATTACTCGCGGGGCATTGACGACATTTTCCATCGCTAATGATATTGCTAAATACTTTGCAATTATCCCAGTGATATTTGTCGCTGCTAACCTGCAAAGCCTGAATATTATGAATTTGACTAGCCCTAAATCTGCTGTACTCTCAGCGTTGATTTATAATGCTTTGATTATTCCCGCTTTGATTCCCTTGGCATTAAAGGGTGTGAGGTTTAGACCGCTGACAGCTAATCAGTTACTCCAACGCAATATCTTAATTTACGGTTTAGGTGGGGTGATTGCGCCGTTTATTGCAATTAAGTTGATCGATGTACTAATTACACTTGTGGGTTTGGCTTAAGGATAGCAAAAGTAGAGACGCTAGGAAACGATCGCATCTTGACCAAAGTAAAATAATAAACATTTTTACTTTTACCTGTTGACAGGGGGGACAAGAAGAATATGAATAAATATCGTTTTCATTCAGCACTGCTTTGACGATATCCTTTGTTTAGTCGCAATGGCATAAACAACATCTACCACTCGCTATTTTTATCCTGCTGTGCTTGAATGTGGTAACTGCCCCAGTTGTTGTTTATGCTGTTGCTAACAGTATCTTATAAACTCCTGTTAGGTGGGCAAAAAAATTAAAAATTAAAAATTAAAAATGAAATTTTAGGCGCAATTGGAAAACTTTTTATGGCTATTATTCGAGAAACCATCAGAGCAATTTTTATAACTCTAATGCTTTGGTTGTTGACTGCAATCATCTATCCGCTGGCAATTCTTGTAGTGGGTCAAGTTTTTTTGCCCTATCAAGCTAATGGCAGCATCATGCGGAATCTAAGTAATGAACCAATTGGTTCAGCTTTGATTGGTCAGGTGTTCACATCTGAGCGATATTTCCATCCTCGCCCTAGTACTGTTAGATATAGCCAAGGGAAAAAAGCCAAGCCAACTGGCATATCTGGTGCTAGCAATCTCGCTGCAAGCAATCCAGAATTACTGAAGCGGATTTTAGAACAGGCAGATAAATTGCGAGAGGAAAATCTTCAACCCATAGCCGATATAATTTATACCTCTGGTTCTGGTTTAGATCCGCATATTTCCTTTAAAGCAGCACGGCAGCAATTGACGCGGGTTGCTGGTGCGCGAGGAGTAAAAGAAGATGAGATTTTACGTTTAATTAATAAGTATACTGATGACAGATTTTTATGGATTTTTGGCGAACCGGGAGTCAATGTTCTCCGATTGAATTATGCTCTTGATTTGCAAGATATTAATCGTCAGCAAAATCAGTAAATGGGCATGGAGCATGGGCATTGGTAATGATGGTTTTCCCATGCAATAGGAGTGCTATAAATGTCAGATAAGACTAATACTGGTTCGGCTGGGAATGCACCTTTAAATTCTGCAAGTTACTCGCTTTATCCGGCACGACGGCGGGGTAAGCATAAAATCTTTATTGGTATGGCTCCTGGAGTAGGCAAAACCTATCGGATGCTGGAAGAGGGACACGCATTCAAACAGGAAGGAATTGATGTGGTCGTTGGGCTTTTGGAAACCCACGGACGCAAGGAGACAGCTGAAAAGGCAGAGGGACTGGAGATTATACCCCGTAAGAAATATCCTCGCGGTGAGCTGACGCTGACGGATATGGATACAGATGCTATTTTAAACCGATCGCCCCAATTAGTCTTAATCGATGAACTTGCCCATACCAATGTCCCTGGTTCGCCACGCGAAAAGCGCTACGAAGATGTAGAAGTAGTTTTGGCAGCCGGGATTGATGTCTACTCCACAATGAATGTGCAACATTTGGAAAGTCTGAACGACTTAGTAGCTAGAATTACAGGTGTGATAGTCCGTGAGCGGGTTCCTGACAGGATTATGGATGAAGCAGATGAAATAGTGGTAGTGGATGTCACACCAGAAACGCTGCAAGAACGGTTATTAGAAGGCAAGATTTACGCACAGCAAAAAATCCAACAATCCCTCGATAATTTTTTCCAACGCCGCAACCTGATTGCTTTACGGGAGTTGGCTTTGCGGGAAGTGGCAGACAACGTGGAAGGAAATGCGATCGCTACTATCCCCAATGGGCAATTTTGTAATATTCACGAGCGGGTTTTGGTTTGCATATCTACTTATCCCAATTCGGTGCAGCTGTTACGCCGGGGTGCAAGACTGGCTAACTATATGAACGCGCCGCTTTATACCTTGTTCGTTGCCGATCCCGAACGTTTCCTCACCAAGGAAGAAAGCTTACACATCTATACTTGTGAGAAACTCTGTAAAGAATTTGAAGGTACTTTTCTTCATGTTACCAACAGTAACGTAGCTAATGCGATCGCTGAAGTCGCCGAGAAACATCGGATCACCCAAATTGTAATTGGAGAAAGTCAGCGATCGCGCTGGCAAATGCTCCTCAAAGGATCTTTGACGCAAAAATTGGTACGCTTGCTCAAAAACATCGATTTGCATATTATTGCCAGCGAAAAAATGGTTTCATCCAAATAGGGCAGGGGGGCAGAGGGGCAGAGCGAAAGAAGTGAAACTCTTTATGTGCAATGTTATGAGTCCTGCACTTTTTACTTCATTTACTTGAAAACTGCTGTATAACACTATTCTAGTATTTCCGACTTTGGTTCTCTCAATATCAACTCAGGCATCAAATCAGTGGGAAATGCTTGTTCCTCATTTTTGAATGTCCTAGTTTGCTCTTCAGTAGCAGGTAGCCATTTGATAAATGGTAGGGGTAACAGCGTGCTGAGGTTAGTAATTAACACCAAAATCCAAAGTGACTCAAAGTTTGTTGCGGTGATCCCCAGCCAATATGTGATTAATGCCCCGAATGCATGGGAAACCGTTCCGGCTGAATTATAGACTGACATTAACAAGGCAAATAATGTCGCTTCCACACCAGAAGGACAAAGCCTTGCTGCTAGCACCATCACTTGCATAAAGGCAATTTTCCCCATCACAGTCAGAATCAGACTATCACCCAAACTAAACCAGTGGTCATCTATACCCAACAGCCTGTTTGTGTGAGTTACCAACAACAGCATCGTCATCCCCAAAAGTGATGAAAGGACAGTACTCCAAGCAAAAATCACGCGAAAAGGGATGCTTTTGAGGAAACGTTGAAAAATCCAAACACCTGCCAAAGAAGCAAAACTTCCCACCAAGTTTACTCGCCCCAAAAATTCTGGTTCAAAGTGGAGTTCGTTGGTAGCGAAGTAGAAAAAGGCTGAGTCAGCATTTGGGGTAGCTTGCCAGATGAAGATAAATGCCGTTGGTAGCCAAATTGCTTTTTGGCTAATGGCTTGGCGTAGCTGCCCCAGTTGATGTTTGATGGGTAAAGGGTTGGTCTGATTAGTATCTTGAGCATCTTTGCTAACGGGGGACTCAGCAATTAACCAAGCCACCCCTGAAACGATCAGCGGAAATACAGCGGTAATCCCAAAGACTGTACGGGTAGTAAAGTATTGGAGTAGTAGACCGCTACAGTAGGCTGTTATTAAACCTCCGATCGCAGAAGCACCCCAGCACAGAGATTGTAGTGAACCGGCTTTTGCTTGCGATTCGCCTCTGGCTCGTTCTACAACCAGCGAGTCAACGATGACATCACTCATGGCGACGGAGAGAGAACCTAGAGCGATCGCTAAGGTAGCTGCCCAGCTAGTATGAACTATTGTGGCCAGACTCATCCAAGAAGCAGTTCCCAGTATCCCGGATAAAATCAAGTAAGGACGGCGACGATAGCCAAATATAGGCAAGCCATCAGAGATAAAACCAAACACCGGCTTGATCATCCAAGGTAGGAAGACAATTCCCAATAGCGCCGATACCTGGACTGGACTTAGCAGCAGTTCATCTTTGAGAAAAAAGCTAACGGCTAGACGCGATAGCCCTAAAATTCCTTGGACAAAGTAAACGGTGAGAATTGCAATTAACTCTGCATTTGGTTCATTACCCAAGAAGAGTTTTTGTGTTATTGAGTCTTTGACCTTGGACAAGCCAGATGATTGATCTACCATTCGATAAATATTTTTTAAATTTTATTTACTTGTCTATCATATCGATTCTTAAGAAGTGAGTTTTTTCTAACGTATGGTAATGGTATCACTGGTGTTTTTCCCAAATCCATTTATGCTTGTACTTGGGAAGGGTTTTTACTGAAGCTTGAAGCATTTATTTTTGCATTTACTCTCAAATCTGCATTTATCGAATGAGCAAAATATAATGCTTTAATCTCATTCAGTATCTGAGTTAGTTTAAGTGGCGGTTGCCGTCACGCGACCGCACACTTACTTTGTCGTGAGCGATCGCACGACTCCACGGGAAGCTATTGGAGGTTAATAGGTATTTAGTGAAATGGTATAACACCAAGAATATTGAGTGTTAAGGCACCTCAATGGGAATCAAAGCATTTTCTGGCAAGTAATTGGAAAAACGCCCTTCATCTGCAAGCACCAAAATCAGTCGCAGAGGATAATCTGGCGGAACTTGCAAGTCTGCCCACGGTACTGCTAACTCTAAACAATTATTTAAAGCTACTTGAGCGCGACTGAAACGGGGATGCCATTGATAATTGTCTCCAGCTTCTCGAAATTGAATCGATTGCGTCAGCAAGTTAACTTCCAGAAGATGGTGGAAATGGTAATTAAGTGGGGCTGCATCTGGTACATCTGCCAAGGGAATTGGGCTGTTAACCATTGTTTTTTCTGGATAGAACCACAGCAAATTCAACTCTGCTGGCAAATCTTGTCCTGGTGCGGCGCCACTTTTGAAGTCCAGCCGCAAATAGAAATTTAAGTGATCCACCCCGTACCAAAGCCGCTGGATGACGCTGCTATTGTGCATTGTCCCCCGCGCCCCGCCGATTTCTATGCGTCCAGCTTTGTCCCAATCTTGCTCATCACCCTTACCATCAATGACAGGGTGAATAAACCCTTGTGGAGCGTGGTTAGCCTGTGCTTCGTGGATTTCCACTGGTTGCTTGAGATAGGGCGGTACAGGTTCATTTAATGCCTTGTAAATGCCAAACAGATGTTCTCGAAATAACCGATCAAAGATGGCATCCTGATTTGAGGAGTGTCCTGCACCAAACCACCAGAACCAGTCTGAACCCTCTGCGGCATACAATGCTTCCCACGCTTCGGGGTTGTTTTCTTCCGTCGCTTCGGGATGACTCGCAAGCATTTCCCTTGCTTCTGTTAAATAATCCCAAGCACGATTTTTGGCGGGATCGCCGATCCAAGTAGTGAAACTGCCATCTACCCAAGAACCACTATGTAGCTGCCCTCCGGGGATAGTGGCTGTAGCTGGAAATTCTTCCAAAAATTCGGAGACAGTGACGAGTTTGAGGTGGGGTTCATCGCTCAAACTTTGATATAAAGCTTCTAAGAAAGGTTTACCATCTTGAGGATAAAATTCCCAGCAATTCTCTCCATCTAAGGCAATAGTAACTAGCCAAGGTTGTTCACTTTGACTATCTCTTTGCATTTTAGCGATCGCTTGCAAATGTCCCACTAAATCTGCTGCTGCCTTTTTTGCTGGCATTGCACTATAAGTAAAACCAATCAAGTCTGATAATCTGTGGTCACGAAACACAATTGACAAGTCGCCCTCGGCGGTTTGCAGGCGATAGGGACGGTACAACAATTCTGGTTGCTCCACATTCCCCGCCCCATCCCGATGAAAAAGGTGTTTCAGCGTCCATCCTAAGACGGCTTCATCTGAGCATATCCACTTAAACCCTTGGTTAATAATGTGTGGAAGTACCGCCGGACTGACTGACTGTTCCGAAGGCCACAAACCACGAGGTATCTGTCCAAAGCGGTCTTTATAAAAGTCCCAAGCTTTCCGCAAGTGGCGAGGAATATCTTCTTCCCACTGAAATCGCTGCTTAGGTAGTGTCATATTGGGTACAGCTACCCGACCAGAATTAGTATCAGCTAGCAAGGGTAAAATTGGGTGGGTGTAAGGCGTGGTGGTAACTTCTAGCTGCCCCGCCTCCTGCATTTTCCGATGTTGAGGGATAATACGACTGAGAATTTCTCGCTGTTTAGAATAAATCCGCTGGCGATCGCTTAAAGTAAAATTCCGTCCCTGTTTTAACCAAGCAGCAATTTCTGGGTCATCCCAAAACAGCGGATCGATCCAAGCCAAATTGTGCCAAGCTAGCAAATCACTATAATCTGGCAATTCCCAATTTGCTAAACACCAAGCTTGCCCTTTTTCCTGCCTTTGCTGGTACAACTCGGCATAGCGGGGATGAGGGTCAATCAGGGTATGGTGATTGGCATCGAAAAAGTGTTGGATAATAAATTCCCGCTGTTGCTGGGTAAGTTGCTCATCCGGTGTCAAGCTGGCTGTGAGGTAAGGGTCAAAAGCAGTACCAGCAATATAATCTTCGAGTTGCAATATCAGCGATGGAACTAAATTCACCGTTTGGTGTAACTTAGGATACCGCTCTAAGAGCAATACCAAATCCAAATAATCTTTAGTACCATGCAAACGTACCCAAGGGAGACGGTACTGCTGACTCGGAGATAGCGAAACGCCGCTGCCAGGAGATTTGTACAGCGGCTGATGTTGATGCCAGATAAAAGCAATGTAGAGAGGATGAGACATAAAGAATAGTTAGGAGTTAAGAATAAGGAGTTAGGAGTTAATTGAAAACTCATAACTCCTAACTCCTAACTCCTAACTTTTACACCACTTGCTCAATTTCTGCAATTTCGGGAATCATTTCCTTAAGACGGCGCTCAATACCCATTCTCAAGGTCATTGCAGAACTGGGACAAGAACCACAAGCACCTTGCAGCCGCAGTTTTACAACAGGCCCATCGAGTTCTACGAGTTCGACGTTGCCGCCATCAGACATGAGATAAGGGCGCATTTCATCTAAAACTGTTTCAACGTTGTCAATTGTGAGTTCCATAGTTTAGACCTGCTAAGTTAGGGATGGCGTTGGGCATGGGGCATTGGGCATGGGGCATTGAAGAATAATGATCTCTGTGCCAGATGCGCCGTTACTCATTAACCATTATCCAAAGTTTTATTTTTCAGCTTTGTTAAATCGATCCTAAATCTAATTGCCGCTAGATTGTCAGGTGTCAGTTTTTAATGACTTTTGACTAAACCACTGCTGGTTTTAGCAACTTGATAGTTAGATTAGCTGAAACATTGTTTTCCTGTGAGCCTCCTACTTTACTCTAGCCTTTCGGTTCTGTTTTGCAGTTCAATGAAAGGCAGGATTTTATGCTCGTAAGTACACTCGCCGTAAAAAGGGGTCAAAAATCTATTTTTCACAGGTTGGTAGAGCAAAAGCCAATATTTAGAAGTTTGTTGTGTTTTTTCTTTAACCCAACCTCTCATTATACAACTCTAGTGGCTAGGGATGGGATTCTTTACAATCTCCAATCCCCAATTTTGTTATTTATTAAAAATAATTGCTAAAAAACTTTAAAGCTGAAAACTCAAAACCCAGCCCTGCTAAGTATCCAAACTCAGCACTCAGCACGGGCTAAACGCCCCGCTACCGCTAACAGCACTCATTACTCAACATTCAGCACTACTCGTTGAATCGCTATCATTAGACGAAACCATGACTGGTTGTTGATATAGTGGCACGGTGAATGTGACTGTTGAGCCAAGTCCTTCGCCCAAACTATAAAAATGTACCTCGCCCCCCATTGCCTCCACTAGCTTTTGGGATATTGCCAGTCCCAAACCTGTGCCGCCGTACTGGCGAGTGCGGGAGCCATCCACTTGAGAGAATAATTGAAACAGTTTATCTTGTTTGTCTAAGGAAACACCAATACCAGTGTCTGCCACACGTACTCTCACCATGCCAGGAAATTGCTGATCTTGAAAGTTCGCCTTTTTGAGTACTAAATCGGCGCTGACGGTAACGCCACCCTCATGGGTAAATTTGATCGCATTACCTACCAAATTGAGCATTACTTGTAGCAACCGTTGGTAGTTGCTTTGGACAATGATTTCATCGGAGGTAGCAGGCATTTGCATCCGAAAACTGAGGTTTCTCATTTCTGCTTGGGGACGCATAAAACCTTCTACATGACTGAATAGCTCATCTAGCTTGACTGGGGCATAAGCTAGCTCCATTTTCCCAGCTTCGATTTTGGCAATGTCCAAAATATCGTTGATGATATTCAGCAAATGTATCGATAATTGGTGAGCTTCTGTCAAAAACTGATTTTGTTCTTCTGGATCATCAGCCATCCCTTCTAAAATCAGCTTCAAAAAGCCAATCATACCGTTGAGGGGGGTACGAATTTCATGGGATACATTAGCCAGAAACTCACTTTTGAGGCGGGAAGCTTCTTCGGCTTTTTGACGCGCTATTTCTAATTCTTCATATAAAGTAGCATGAGCGATCGCAGTTCCCAATTGATCTGCTGCTTCTTTTGCCAGTTCTAATTCCGATTCTGTTAATGTATAGCATTCATCCTGCCAATTCAAGGCAACCAATCCATTAGCTTGGTCTTGATAGCAAGTCGCAACTACTAAAGTTTTCTGCCGCCCAGACTCTTTGTATCCAGCCACTTCCATCATAACTGGTTCTAGGGTTGCCAAGGCTTGAGCAAAGGCAGGCTCAGAAGCTATATCTATGTCTGAGCCAAGCATTGATTTGAGTTCTGGCTGGCGATACTCAGCCTTCACCTGTACTTTTGAACTTGAGGGCTGATAAGGACAAATAATGCAGCGTTCTAGCCGCAGTGCTTTTCCCAAACTATCAACTGTTTGCTGCCAAATAATATCTAAATCCAATGTCCGGCGAATATTTCTGGTAATGCGATTTACCAATTTTTGGTGTTGCTGTGAACGCAAAGCCAACTCTATTTGTGTGGGCGTTTTTGATGCCACACGCGCTTGTTTTTTGTTGAGTGTCGCTTGTACTAACCGTCCCATCACTAAAACGGTAGTAGCAGTGGTTCCCAAACTCGGCATAATCGGACTAATCACTAAGTCCAACTCAAATAATTCCTTCTGATAGCTAAACCAACATTGAAACCTTTCTGGCACCAAATTTGTCAAAATTCGGTGCAATCGTTCCAAATAAGTAACCTTATCCACCGGGACAAAAGTTTGAGTCTGGTTCAGATCGTCAACTATTTTTTCAGTACTTAACCCCAGGAGTTCGCTGTACTGCCAACAAAAGGTCAGATAGCGCCCTGCCCCATCTTGCGTATAAACCAACTCGGCTCCTAGAGTTGGTAATAAGCCATCAGTCTTACTGGTAATAGATTCCAGATTTTGGGAAAATACATTCGACAATTGGGAATTGGCAGTAATAGTCATTAATTGAGTTGGATAGACAAAGGGTATCCGACCGTAATTTTACTAAAGCCGCTGAAATTTATACATAAATTTTTACAGCTTTTTTGGGTTTGATGGGGTATTTTTTGGTGTTCTGAAAACCAGATCGGCAAACTTTACTTTTTTTAACTTGCATTGACAGTTAAATAATGGCGTCAATCGTTCCATTCACCGCGAGGAGGAACAGGAGTACGCACAGGCGTGCGCGTTAGTTCGTCATCTCTAAGGATTTCACCCCGTAACCACTGGCGAATTGCCACCTCAATTACTTTACTTGGGTCATTGGTGAGATGCTGAATTTGCTCTAGTAACTCGGAGTCTAGGCGGACAGCAATTTCTACCTTATCGGCTTGTGTATTTTCCGCTTTGGTAGTTTTCTCTCTCATATTCATAGGTTTATATACTCTGAATTCTTTGAATTGGTTTTGTCTAAAGCTTTGTAAAGTAGTTATATTCATTATTTGGGCTAATTCGCTGAAAAATTTTCAAGGGCACAGTTAAATACTTCCCTGAAATAGCACCAAAGTAACAGCTTTAAGTTTTAAATCGCATTTTTCATATAACTGACTAGACAATGGCTCTAAAAGTTTTGCCGATAAACCAGCGATTGTGGGCAATTACCAGTTGCAATTGCCCACGATCCCTACATGTACTTATTTACATTTATTGTACGCTCCTAGCTGTTGAATACTAGCAGCGATAAATAGACTTTCATAATATTCTTAAATGTCCACCTATTTAGATCGAAAGTTAAAGATGGGGTGAAGAGGGACGGGGAGCAGAGGGGCAGGGGAGCAGGGGAGCAGGGGAAGAATAATAACCCCTAACTCCTAACTCGTAACTCAGCACTAAAAACGGAGCGTCTTGGCTAAGAAAGCATTAAAATACATTAAGTAAATTACCCTTTTAACTTTGGTTGCTGCTAAGGCAAAGATAGTATATGACTGACGTTCCCGCAGTTCGCATTCGCAATTTTTGTATTATTGCTCACATCGACCACGGGAAATCAACCCTCGCCGATCGCTTGCTACAAGCTACTGGCACTGTTGAAGACCGACAGATGAAGGAACAGTTTCTCGACAATATGGATTTGGAACGGGAGCGCGGCATTACGATTAAGCTGCAAGCTGCCCGGATGAACTACACAGCCAAAGATGGTCAGCAGTATGTGCTGAACTTGATTGACACTCCGGGACACGTGGATTTCTCTTATGAAGTCTCCCGCTCTCTTGTTGCTTGCGAAGGAGCGCTATTGGTAGTAGATGCGTCCCAAGGTGTGGAGGCGCAAACTTTGGCGAATGTATATTTAGCGTTAGAGAGTAACCTGGAAATTATTCCGGTTTTGAATAAAATCGATTTGCCGGGAGCTGAACCAGAACGGGTAATTAGCGAAATTGAAGAAATTATCGGTCTAGATTGTAGTGGGGCGATTCTGGCTTCTGCTAAAGAAGGAATTGGGATTCATGAGATTTTAGAAGCAGTTGTTGAACGGATACCGCCACCGCCGAATACGATAAATGAACGCTTACGAGCGTTAATATTTGATAGCTATTACGACAGTTACCGGGGAGTAATTGTGTATTTCCGGGTGATGGATGGCACGTTGAAAAAAGGCGATCGCATCCATCTAATGGCATCTGGTAAAGAATTTGAAATTGATGAGTTAGGTGTCCTTTCTCCAACTCAAAAGCAAGTTGATGAACTGCACGCTGGCGAAGTAGGCTATTTGGGAGCGGCAATTAAAGCTGTAGCTGATGCACGGGTAGGAGACACAATTACCCTCAGTAAGGCGAAAGCGGAGTCACCCTTACCAGGTTACGCAGAAGCAAACCCAATGGTTTTTTGTGGGATGTTCCCCATTGATGCCGATCAATTTGAAGATTTGCGGGAAGCCTTAGAAAAGCTGGAACTCAACGACGCAGCGCTACATTATGAACCCGAAACTTCGAGCGCAATGGGGTTTGGCTTCCGTTGCGGTTTCTTGGGTTTGCTACACATGGAAATTGTTCAAGAACGTTTAGAGCGAGAGTATAACCTAGATTTAATCATTACAGCCCCCTCGGTGGTTTATAAGGTGATTACCTTAAAAGGTGAGGAACTGTACATCGATAATCCTAGCCGTTTACCTTCTCCCAACGATCGCGAAAGAATTGAAGAACCCTACGTGCAAGTAGAGATGATTACGCCGGAAACTTATGTTGGCAGCTTGATGGAGTTGTCACAAAATCGCCGTGGCATCTTCAAGGATATGAAATATCTCGCCCAAGGACGAACCACTCTCACTTACGAGCTACCCTTGGCGGAAGTTGTGACTGACTTTTTCGATCAAATGAAGTCGCGATCGCGCGGTTACGCTAGTATGGAATATCACATCATCGGCTACCGTGAAAATCCTCTGGTGAAGCTGGATATCATGATTAACGGCGATCCCGTTGATTCCTTGGCGATGATTGTGCATCGAGATAAAGCTTACAACGTCGGGCGGGCAATGGCAGAAAAACTCAAGGAACTAATTCCCCGCCATCAATTCAAAGTGCCAATTCAGGCATCTATTGGCAGTAAAGTTATTGCCAGCGAACATATCCCCGCTTTGCGGAAAGATGTGCTAGCCAAATGCTACGGTGGTGACATCAGTCGGAAGAAAAAACTTTTGCAGAAGCAAGCAAAAGGTAAAAAGCGGATGAAATCTGTAGGTACTGTAGATGTACCCCAGGAAGCCTTTATGGCAGTGCTGCGCTTGGATCAAAACTAATAGAATTCAGGAGTCAGAAGTCAGAAGTCAGAAGAATTGGAGTCAGAGTAGCGGATAGCGCAACGGTAGCAAGTCCGCATCTGAGAAAGAGGCAAGGGAGCAAGGGGGCAGGGGAACAGGGGAGAATTTGCAGTAAGTCTTTCTCCTCTGCCCCTCTGCCTTTTAGGCCCCCACCACAGTTTTCTTGTTCTGAATTATGTATTCTGTATTCTTTTTCAATATCCGTTAATTTTAATTACAAAGGCTGGAAACAGCAGCCTTAAGTGTACGAGTTTCAGTATGCTGCTGGCAGATTTAGCTTTCAAAAAGCCACACTGACTCGCTGTTGGCTCAACCATCCTTAAGTGTGTCTCTAATGCGGGATTTCTAACAGAAAAAATGATAATTTATTGTAGAAATTCAAAACATCATGAGTCGCAAGCAGACAGAAGAACAACTTTCTGAAGTAGAGCAAAAGTATCGCACTCTGGTAGAACAAATTCCGGGCGTTGTTTATGTCTCACCGATTAATAACACTACAAAAGTTGCTTATATTAGTCCACAACTGCAACAATTATTAGGCATTGCTCCCGAAGATTGGAACTTTGGTTTCTTTAATAGTTGGTTAGATTACACTCATCCAAACGATCGCGATCGCCTTTGGCAAGCTGTAAACACTACAATTGCTACCGGAGAGCCTTTGAGAATTGAGTATCGGATGATTAGGCGCGATGGCAGAATAATTTGGGTACGAAACCAAGCCAACCTCGTTTTCTGTGCCGATGGACAAACTCAGTTACTTCAGGGTTTAGTATTTGATATTAGCGATGTCTATGACGAGCTTTGCTTACGAAAACAGGTGCAAGAGAGCGAAGCACGTTATCGTACAATCCTCGAAGACCAAACAGAATTGATTGCTAGAGGCTTACCCGATGGTACTGTTACCTTTGTTAATGAAGCTTTCTGCCGATTTTTTGGACTGAAGCGAGAAGAAATTATCGCCCAGCACTACCAACCTGTTGTGTTTGAAGAAGATCGGGAACGTGTGTTTAGTCTGGTAAATTCTATCAGCTTAGAAAATCCCGTTATTACCATTGAAAATCGAGCCATAGCTTGCGAAGGGGTGCGGTGGACGCAGTGGATTGTTCAAGGGATATTTGATGAGCAGGGGATGCTTGTAGAACTTCAATCTGTTGGACGAGATATAACTGAACGCAAACTGGTAGAACAAGCTTTAAGTGAAAATGAGCAAAAATTCCGGGCGATTTTCAATCAAACCATTCAGTTTATGGGATTGCTTCAGCCGAATGGAATTGTATTAGAAATCAACCAAACAGCACTGGACTTTGCTGGGATTAATCGCGAAGAAGTAGTTGGCAAGCCTTTTTGGGAAGCAAAGTGGTGGACAATTTCTCTAAATACTCAAGAGCAATTAAAAACTGCGATCATAGCTGCTGCTAATGGTGAATCTATTCGCTATGAAGTTGAGATTTTAGGTCGAGATGCTCAAGCGATCGCGATTGATTTCTCACTGCGTCCTATACTTGATGAAAGCGGGCGTATTACCCTACTCATCTCAGAAGGACGAGATATTACTGAATATCAAGCCGCGCTTCAGGAACGCCGCAAAGCTGAAGAGGCATTGCGCTCCAGTCAAGACTTTCTACAAAAGGTTGCTAATACCGTACCGCATATTTTATATCTATTTGACCTTTTAAAAGGAACAAGTGTTTATCTTAATGAGAAAAGTGCGACAGTTTTAGGCTACTCTCCAGAGGAATTTTGTAACGCAGATCCACACTGGTTCATAAATTGCTTTCATCCAGACGACCGACACCTCTGCTATGACATAGCGAATCGCTTCGTCAACCTGAACGACAATGAAGTACTTTCCACTGAATACCGATTCCGACACAAAAATGGAGAATGGCGTTGGCTAAATACACGAGAAGTCGTATTTGCCAGAGATGCTAACGGCAGTCCAACGCAGATTCTTGGTTCGGTAGAAGACATTAGTACTCGTAAAGAAGCTGAAGTGATGTTGCGACAACAGGCCGAGGGAGAACGGCTAATTAATGAAGAATTACAAAGATTAGCTACCCTAGATGGCTTGACTCAAATAGCCAATCGCCGTCGATTTGATGAGTATCTGGAATCTGAGTGGCAGCGACTCAAACGCGAGCAACTGTCACTGTCTTTAATTTTGTTAGATGTCGATTTTTTTAAACTCTACAATGATACTTATGGTCATTTAGGAGGGGATGATTGTTTGCGGCAATTAGCAAGTGCCCTCAAAAATATTGTTAAGCGTCCAGCCGATTTAGTCGCTCGTTACGGTGGGGAAGAGTTTACTATCATTCTGCCTAATACAGAGATTCAAGGAGCAATCTATGTAGCTCAAACTATCCGACAAGCAGTCCGCGACTTAGCCATTCCCCATGCTCAGTCTCGCGTGTGCGATCATGTTACCGTTAGTCTAGGCGTTGTTAGCATTGTGCCAAATTCCGAAATTTCGCCGCCAGACTTGATTAATGCAGCAGACAAAGCACTTTATGTAGCCAAACAGCAAGGACGCGATCAAGTTCATGCTGTTTCCGTCGTTATCCCTTCTTGACACCTAGTTGCGAAGGGGAGGCTCAATTACGAATTATTACTATACCTTGCTTTCTATCCTTAGCCTACAGTTGATAACCTTTAAGAAAATCACTGTTAAAAAATCTAAACATTTTAGTAAAAGTACTCACTGGGTTGGCCAGACTTGTATTTTTAGGTAAATGTGGTTTCTTAGATATTTATAAAGTGTTGGGGAGTCTAGTAGATGAAGATATTGGTACTGAGTTGGGAGTTTCCACCAAGGATTATTGGGGGAATTGCGCGGCATGTAGCGGAGTTGTACCCGGAGCTGGTAAAGCTAGGACATGAAATCCACCTGATTACAGCAGAGTTTGGTCAGGCATCGATGTATGAGGTTGTTGAAGGAGTGAAAGTACATCGAGTACCAGTGGCATATAGTAACGACTTTTTCCACTGGGTAGTGAATCTCAACTTGAGTATGGGAGATCACGGTGGTAAGTTGATTTTAGAAGAAGGGCCCTTTGATTTAATTCATGCCCATGATTGGTTAGTCGGAGATGCTGCGATCGCTCTCAAGCATAATTTTAAAATACCGCTAATTGCTACAATTCACGCTACAGAATACGGACGCTATAACGGTATTCACACAGATATCCAAGGCTATATCAATGGCAAAGAAACCTTGCTAGCTTACAATGCTTGGCGGATTATTGTTTGTAGCGACTATATGCGCCAAGAAGTAGAACGAGCGCTCTACAGTCCTTGGGACAAAATAGATGTCATTTATAACGGTATCCGAGCCGAAAAGAAACAGCATCACATCGATTTTCATGCTCTAGATTTTCGCCGCCAATTTGCCGCAGACGATGAGAAAATCGTTTACTACCTCGGTCGTATGACCTATGAAAAAGGTGTACCTATATTACTTAATGCCGCACCCAAAATCCTTTCAGAAATGGGAGGTAATGTTAAATTTGTGATCGTAGGTGGTGGCAATACTGACCATCTCAAACGCCAAGCCTGGGATTTAGGAATTTGGCATCATTGTTATTTTACCGGTTTTCTCTCCGATGAATACTTAGATAAATTTCAAACTGTCGCTGACTGTGCGGTTTTTCCGAGCCTTTACGAACCCTTTGGAATTGTAGCTTTAGAAAGCTTTGCTTCTCGTGTACCCGTAGTCGTTTCTGATACTGGTGGTTTTCCAGAAGTGGTGCAACATACCAAAACAGGTATTGTGACTTGGGTGAACAATCCCGATTCATTAGCTTGGGGAATTTTGGAGGTTTTGAAAAATCCAGGTTATTGCCAATGGCTGGTGGATAACGCTTATGAGGATTTAGAACAACGATTTAGCTGGCCGAAATTAGCCAAGCAAACCGAGCAAGTATATCAGCAAGTTGTACAAGAGCGATCGCAAATTGCTTGGTAAGATAAATCCTTGACTTCTTGAAGAAGTCGGGGATATAAAATTTTATTTGAACCTGCATAAATCCTTAATCAACCTTTGATAAGTTTATAGCTGGCACTGCTTCAATTTATAGAGTAGTGCAAATTTAATCTGGTTTTAGATATTACAGCATATTTCAAGTTAGTAAGGTACACAAGCTAAATCTGTTACCCAGGTATAAAGCGTTTTTTACTCCTGAATTATGCTGCATTTTTGGAAATGCGAAATCAGTAACACTAGAAAAAGCTAATTCATCAAGGATGACTATAACTATATGAAACTGCTTCCTTTGGATAAACTAGGAGCTAGAGAAGCCAACGGTATTGTTGATTTTGGACTATTTCTGCCTTGGGTTTCTCAAAAGGATGGAAATCGGCTAATAATTAAAATTATCCACGAAAAAGATCAATTTATCCAAGATATTCAGCCCTTAGAATTTGAACTAAAGCATTCTATCGACTCAGAGTATGGTGATTATTGGTCAACTCAGGTAGATATCAAAACTCAATCAAAACCTAGTGCCAAATCTGCATGGGGAGAACCAGGTAGATATGTTTACCGTTATTGCTTACAAAATCCCAATCAGGGAGAAATAGATTGGATTCTTGACCCTTTTGCCAGAGAATTTGGTGTAGGTAAATTATCCGCCTTCACACTTGGCTATCAACAATATGAGTGGAGCCAGAAGGAAAAAACTTGGAAAACTCCAAATTTAAAAGATATTGTTCTCTACGAATTGATGATTGATGAATTCGGCGGCAATATTGATGGAACAATTGAAAAACTCGTCTATCTAGCAGATTTGGGAGTTAATTGTCTGGAAATCATGCCACTTTCCAATGTAGCCTTAACGGTAGATTGGGGCTTTTTACCAATTGGCTATTTTGGTGTAGATGAGCGATTTGGCAAAAGAAAAGATTTACAAGGTTTAATTGATGCGGCACATCAACACAACATTGCTGTAATTGTAGATGCTGTTTATGGTCACACTGGTGATAGTTTTCCATACTCTTATGTTTACAGAAAACTAGGGTATCGTGAGAATCCTTTTATGGGGACATTTGCTAAAGATTATTTTGGCGAAAGTACAGGCTATAATCGTAAGTTTACCAAAGATTTTTTCTATACAGTCAACTATCACTGGCTAGATGTTTATCATGTTGATGGTTTTCGCTATGACTGTGTACCCAATTACTGGGATGGTTCTACAGGAGTTGGTTATGCTAACCTAGTTTTTAACACTTACAAAACAGTCAAAGAAAAGAGACAAGCTGGCGAGGATTGGCAGAGATTCTTTAACAATGACACAATCAATTTGATTCAGTGTGCTGAACAATTAGAAGGACCAAAGGAGATTCTCGAACAAAGTTATACTAACTCTACCTGGCAAAATGAAACTTTTGGTGCAGCTGAAAGTGTAGCTCATGGAAATAAAGGTGATTTAGCTAATCTTGGCTTTAAACTTGGTCTGGATGGCTATCCTTCAGAGATTACAAACGATGGTGACAAAATTGCTAAAACAGCACTGCAATATATCGAAAATCATGACCACTCCCGCTTTGTTTGTAATTTTGGTACGATCGCCCGCGATAATGATTTATTAAAAGAAGGTAATCGTGACTTATGGTATAAAGTCCAGCCTTACCTAATTGGGATTTTCACTGGTAAAGGGATTCCGCTACTGTGGCAAGGTCAGGAATTTGGCGAAAACTATTTCCTGCCAGAACAAGGTTTTGGTAGAGTGATGTTGCTTCGACCTGTACGATGGGATTATTTTTATGACCCCATTGGTAAGAGTGTGCTTTCCTTAGTACGCAAGTTGATTAAACTGCGTCGTCAGCAACCGCAATTTACGGAAGGTGAACATTTCTTTTACAACGATTATGACCGCTATCATTCCAAAAATGTGCTGCTATTTTCGCGCAAACATGGTAACAAGTTTAGCCTAGTGGCACTTAACTTTAGCGATCGCGATCAAAATGTACCCTTCTGGTTCCCAATTGCTGGCAATTATCAGGAAGAACTAAATGGTGAAAACAATTTAATTGGCGTTCCCAGTTATTCAGAATATTGGGTAACTATTCCCAGTAACTACGGAAGGATCTGGACAGTGACAACCAATACCTAATCTATTTTAGGTTTCATCTGACCAGAATTAAACGCTACAAGCAATGTAGAATTTTTGCACAGTAACGCAGACAATTAATGATCGCTCTGCGTTATTTTGCGTTAACAAACAGTACAAGCCCTGTACGCTGGAAATTCTACCCTATCTAGTGCCACAGTTAAGCTAGTGCGCGTCTAAATTGCACATTTTTCGTTAAGACTGTCCTAAGTCAATTGGTTATTCACAACAACTGATAAATGACTAATGACAAAGGACAAATTTCACGAATAAATAAGCAATTAAAATGCGTCACAGCCTAGCAATAATTGCAGTTTGCTCTAGAAGTTTAGTATGACAAAGGCATTCCCAAGCATAGCAAGGCGCTTGAAAAGTACAGGAATCAAGTTGTTGAAGATGGGAACCTTCCTAATAACCCGTTTTATTGCAAGCTGGAAACGCTTCTTCCTGGGTGACACTGTTGATGTTCGCCCCTCCACCTCTCCTTCCTTTGATGTCCGTCCCTCCTTAGCGGGCCCAGTCCTGAGTTTGGGTGGGGGAGGCCCCGATGTCGATGATGCTATCCAGTGGATGATTAACCAAGTTAGGGGTGGTAGTAACTCCAGCACTAAAGTTAATGTTGTAGTTCTCCGCACTAACGGTAATCACGATTACAATCGGCTAATTTATGCCATGAAGGGTGTAAATTTTGTGGAAACTCTTCTGGTTAGAGATAGACAAGAGGCAAACAAAGCTGAGATTTATGAAAAAATCCGAAATGCTGATGTAGTTTTCTTTGCTGGCGGGGATCAATGTCAATACATCCGCAACTGGAAAGATACCAAGCTTGAGGCTGCCGTTAAGTCAGTTTACCTTAAGGGAGGTGGTATTGGTGGCACTAGTGCGGGTGCAATGATCCAAAGTGATTGTGTCTATGATGCTTGCGCTTCTTCCGAAAAAGGCATTGAAACTAGAGACGCACTCGAAGATCCCTATCGAGACATTACTTTTACTTACAACTTTTTCAATTGGAGTAATTTGAAGGGAACTATTGTAGATACACACTTCGACAGACGGGAAAGAATGGGGCGAATTATGACTTTCATTGCCCGTCAAATTAAGGATGGTGTATCTAGCAGTGTTTTAGGTATAGCAGTTAGTGAAAGTACATCGGTTCTTGTGGATAAAAACGGTTTGGTGAAAGTTATGGGTAGGGGTGCAGCATACTTTGTACTTGGTAATCATCTACCAGAAGTATGCGAACCCCGAAAGCCTTTGACCTTTTCCAATTACAAAATTTGGAAAGTTCGCAGTGGCGACACCTTCAACTTAAGAAACAGACCAACTTCTGGGTACTATCTCAGGAGTGTCAAAAGGGGACGGATTGATTCAAATCCCTATTGAGTCGGGAATGATGGGCAGGGCTATTTTATATCTTGTCCGCTTGATTACTTATTAAACCCGAATCACCCCACCCCGCAAAAGGTACGCTTTGCCTCCCCTCCCCGATGCTTTGGGGAAGGGGATTAATTTTTAGGAATTATTTGTGTGTACACCGTAGCCTATTAAGAAAGGGAAACCTGTAGCTTTAGCTATAAGCTCTTTGAGGTTCTTTTATTATGGGCAATTTAACAGACATGATATCAATCTTAACCTGTGAATTTGATAGGTTGCTTAGGGGTTGTTTGAAAAGTGGTTGGCTATGATTTTAGGCACTAGCTGATCCCCCCTAGCCCCCCTTAAAAAGGGGGGAACCGGAATCAAAGTCCCCCAATTTATCGAGGGATTTAGGGGGATCTAGAATGTTTTGTTACCGAAAAGAAAACTTTTAAAACATCCTTTTAGGGTGTCGTCTGCGGTGGATTGGTGGAATTAGGAAATGGAAGAATTGGTACGATTACAGGCTGTGGTTTTGCGCCTTGCAGTTGAATTTGGGCTTGATTGCGGCCGTCTATTGCTTGTTGGTAATTAGGCTTGTATTTTATTGCTCGATCGTAAGAAGCGATCGCTTCTTGATATCGTTTTAAATTTAATAGGGCATTGCCTCTGCTATACCAGCTTTCGGAATGGTCGGGTTTATAACGAACTGCCTTATTATAAGACGCGATCGCATCTTCATATTTCTGCAATATGTATTGCGAATTCCCTAAATTATACCAGAGTTGATAGTTATTTGGCTTAAGCGTTGCCGCTTTATTATAAGCTTTTATTGCTTCTTCATAGCGTTGGTTTTGATGCAGCGACCATCCCAAATTATACCATGCTTGATAGCTTCTGGGGTTGTATTTAATTACTTGATTAAAAGATTCAATCGCTTCTGGATAACGCTGCAAATTCAGCAGGATATTACCTCTAGATAACCAAGCTTGGTAATAATCTGGCTGATATTGCACCGATTTATCATAAGCTGCAAATGCATCTTGATAGCGTTTTAAATTTACTAGCGCATTCCCTAGATTATACCAGGCTTGCTCGTAGTCTGGTTTTAAATCAACGACTTTTTGATAAGCTGCGATCGCTTCTTCATATTGCCTAGAATTCTGCAAGGCTAATCCTTTTTTATACCAAGCCTCATAATTATCTGGTTTGAGTTCAATCGCCTTTTCATAAGATTTAATTGCCTGGTCATATTGGTTTAAATTACTGAAAGCTTCACCTTTAGCATTCCAGACTTCTGAGTTGTCATTCTTTAATTCTAAGGCTTTGTCAAAAGAGGCGATCGCTTCTTGATATCGTTGTAAATTTCCCAATACAGTGCCACGTCCAATCCAAGCATCTAAATAATCTGGCTGAATTTGAATTGCTTTATCATAAGCCACTAATGCTTCTTTATATTTTCTTAATTTATTTAGCGTTTTGCCTTGACCATTCCAAGCTTTAGCATAATCTGGTCTAAGACTAATGGCTTTTTCATACACTTCTAGCGCGTCTTGATAACGTTGCAAATCAAAAAGCGTATTTCCTTGTTTAGATAATTCTATGGCATTATTTGAATTAATGTAACTCCAAATAAATATTGATGCTACTCCGCCAACAGTCAGGAAAAATATTGTTAGTAAAATTTTACCTAATATACCTTTTTTAGGTTCAGGTTTGTTGATATTTTTTGGTGGAGAAGGAGGAGTTAACGCTATTGTTTGGGTGGGTGGTTGTGTTAACTCTTTCAGCGCTTGTAATGCCACTGTTGCTGAAGGATAGCGTTGCCGAAAGTCGTAGCACACCATTCTATCTAAGAATTGAGCAAATTCTGGTGTTACCGTGGCTTTGTCATGCCAGATAATTTCGTTAGTATCAGCATCCTTTACTATTTCCTCTGGTGATAATCCAGTGAGAGCTTGAATAGCAATTATTCCCGCAGCATAGATATCACTGCTCAATTTTGGCGTACCATGAGCTTGTTCGCCAGGAATATATCCAGGTGTACCGATAGCTACTGTTGCTAGAGTTTGACCTTGGGGAGTAATAACTTGAGTAGCAATTTGTTTCACTGCACCAAAATCAATTAAAATTAATTTGCCATCTGGTTGGCGTCTGAGAATATTGTGGGGATTTACATCACGATGAATTACATTTTGTTGATGGACAAATTCTAAGATTGCCAAAAGTTCTTGTAAAAGTGAAATGACTTCCTCTTGACTGAGGATTTTACCTGGTGTTAATTCTTTACTCAAGTCATGACCTTCGATCAATTCCTGTACAAGATAGAATTCGGCATTTTCCTCAAAGTAAGCTAGAAGTTGGGGAATGCGATCGTGAGTTCCTAATTTATACAGAACTTGCGCTTCCGTATCAAATAAACGCCTAGCTGTTTCCAAAGTTACTGGATCGCTTGCCTGGGGTTTGAGTTTCTTAACAACACATAGAGGTGAACCAGGTAATTGGGTATCACAAGCCACAAAAGTTTCACCAAAACCCCCACCTCCCAAGTTACTAATAATTTGGTATCTTCCTACAAGTGTGTTTCCTAGCATCTTGTTTGCCTAGTTAAGTGCGATGCGATCTGATTTCAATCTTGCCACACGTTAAGGGGAAGTGAAGGAGTGAGGGAGGCAGGGGAGGCAGAGGAGGCAGGGGAAGAATAACTAATGACTAATGACCAATGACTAATGACAAATCTATATGATTCCTATTAGTGATAATATTCGTTGTCGAAGTAAGCCAATTATTAATTACTGGTTGATTGGCATTAACCTGGCTGTATTTTTATGGGAACTTAAACTAGAGTTTAGCGGTCAATTAGGCTATTTTGTCAATAGTTGGGGTGTGATACCAGCACAGATTAGTGGAGCAGTTACAAATGCTCTCTTTTTCAACTCTGCGGCTTGGATAGTTGTTATTTGGCGGGTATTTACCCTATTTTTTGGCATATTTCTACACGGCAGTTTTAGTCAAATATTAGGAAATTTACTATTTTTGTGGGTTTTTGGGAAAACTGTAGAAAATCTTCTAGGACACGGACGCTATCTAGGATTTTATCTGGCTGCTGGTGTGATGACAGGGGTAATACAAATTTTGGCTGAACCGAGTTTAACAGTTCCATTGATTGGGGCAAATGGTGCGATCGCAGCTATTTTAGGAGTATACGTTATGAAGTTTCCTAAAGCTAAAATTGACACTGTTTTGCCGCTTATAATCTTGTATATCCCTATCCAGCTACCAGCCTTTTTCTATATATTTTGGTGGTTTGTACAACAATTATTTTATGGTATCGGAAGTTTAAATATTCCTCCTGTTGGCGTAAATCAATCGGGTGTTGTCTTCTTAGGGCAGGTTGTGGCACTATTAATTAGTGCAGCTATCATCCGATTGAAGAAATAAAATTTATTTAGCTATCTAGCTATTTTTGTAGGGTCGGTACTATTAAGTGACTGATGTCACAAAGCTCGATTTTGATATTTTTGGCAGGCGGTGCTTACCCTACAATTATCGAAACTCATATATACCTTTTGGGTGAGATTCATAAACTGTTTTTGCTCCAAAAAGCATATATTCAATAATAAAAAAACGATCGCGGCGATAATTTTTTAATTTTTAATTTTTTATGTACCTTTTCAGAGGTTACATTTGATAGCTGGAAAATTTATAGGTGAAACTAGGGGATACCTACTCTTCAAGTCGATATTATTAAGTATTAACGGGGTATAATATGCAAGATGTTGATAAAATTAACTTTCAAGTTACTGATGAATTAGCAGTTTTACGGCAGCGTGTTGCTGAGTTAGAGCAATCAGAAATATTTTATCAACAAAGGCAAACAGCCCTTGAGGAAGAATTAATAGAACTACAAAGACAGCTGCCAGTAAAAGCAGAAAATTCTCATCTTCAAGTTGTTGATTGGCAGATTGAGAAGGATGCATCTGGACATCAAAATTTACCAAGAGATGTAGCAGTAATTTCACAACAACTCCAACAAGAAATTGCAGAGCGACAGGAGAGTGAAGAACGACTGAGGCTAGCTCTAGATGTATCCCAGATGGGCTTGTGGGATTGGAATATTGTTACCAATCAAGTTATCTGGTCAAAAAATTATGAACTGCTTTTTGGTTTACTTCCAAGTAGTTCTGATAGCCCTTATGAGACGTTTAAAAAGTGCGTTCATCCTGAAGATAGCCCATCTGTCATGGAAGCGATCGCCCACGCTTTGGCACAAAAAACTGACTACAATGATGAATTTCGTATAGTTCGCCCAGACCAAAGTACACATTGGATTTCTGCCAAGGGAAAATTTATCTATGACGCTCAAGGGCAAGCGGTGCGAATGATCGGCGTTTGTATGGAAACTACTGTGTGTCAGCAGGCAAAAGAAAGTACTCGCGAACTCACGACACAAGTCCAAGAACAGGCAAATATTTTAGATGCCATCCTTACCGCCTCAGTCGATCATATTTACATCTTTAATCGCCAAGGTTGTTATCAGTATGTCAGCCGTGATGGCGCAACTTTACTAGGTTTAAAGCCCCAAGATATTGTCGGGAAAAGTTTGCCAGAAATGGATTTACCCGCTGACCTAATAATGCAAGTAGATATTCAACGACTTACTGTCATGAGAACTGGGCAGCCGATAAAACATGAGTGTAAATATTTTACTGCCGATGGGTTGCATTATTATGAATACATTCTCACACCATTACGAAATTATAACCAAAGTATTGAAGGCGTAATTACTGTTTGTCGCGATATTACCGAACACAAACGGGCAGAAAAGACTTTACGTGAAAGTGAAGCGCGATTTCGGCGTTTGTTTGAATATAACTTGATTGGGGTCGCTTTTTGGAATGTGCATGGCTTTGTAAATGATGCCAATGATGCCTTTCTTCAACTAGCTGGCTACACTCGTGAGGAATTTGCCACTCTAGGTAGAATTAATTGGAGAGAACTTACTCCTATTGAGTATAAAGATTTAGACGATCGCGCCTTTTTGGAGGTGCAAACCACTGGAGTTTCCAGAATTTTCGAGAAAGAATACATCCACCGCAACGGTAAGCGAGTACCAATAGTTTTGGGGATAGCTTTGCTAAATGACTCCCAAGACAACGGTGTTGCTTTTGTACTGGACATAACCGAGCGCAAATTGGCTGAAGAAGAATGCGATCGCCTACTCTACCGCGAAAAGACAGCACGCCAACAAGCAGAAATCGCCAACAAAATTAAAGATGAATTTCTGGCGGTTCTCTCCCATGAACTGCGAACCCCACTCAACTCCATTCTGGGATGGTCAAAAATGCTGCGGACTCGCAAGTTTGATGAAAAAACTACTCACCACGCTTTAGAAACCATTGAACGCAACGCCAAGTTACAAACCCAGCTAATTGAAGATTTGTTGGATGTGTCGCGCATTCTCCAAGGAAAATTAAACTTGAATATCTGTCCTGTCAGCTTGGTAATGGTAGTTGAAGCAGCACTAGAAACAGTACGACTAGCAGCACAAGCCAAGTCAATTCAAATTCAGACCGTATTTGATACCAATTTGGGACAAGTGATGGGCGACCCAAATCGGCTGCAACAAGTTGTGTGGAACTTGCTCTCCAATGCAGTAAAATTTACACCAACAGGAGGACGGGTAGAAGTTCGACTCATGGAAGCTGCAAATCAGGCTCAAATTCAGGTCAGCGATACAGGTAAGGGAATTAGCCTAGACTTTTTGCCTTATGTGTTCGATTACTTTCGTCAATCTGATGGCACAACTACAAGGACATTTGGTGGACTAGGTTTAGGACTAGCGATCGTGCGTAAGGTTGTAGAAATGCATGGGGGAAATGTTCAAGCCGAAAGTCTTGGAGAAGGTTTGGGTGCAACCTTCAGTGTCGAGTTACCGCTTTTAGTCAGAAGCGAACAGGTTCGGGGTGAAGAGAATCAGTCTTCATATTCTGAGCCTGAATCCTCACTACTTGCGGATACTCAAGTTTTGGTAGTGGACGATGAACCAGATATCCGCGATTTAGTTACCTTTATTTTACAAGACTACGGTGTAGAAGTAACCGCCGTATCCTCAGCAGAGGAAGCATTACAAGCGCTATCTGAGTCAATACCAGATGTTTTAATTAGCGATATTGGAATGCCAAAAACAGACGGTTATATGCTGATGCGGGAAGTACGATCGCGATCGCCCCAACAAGGAGGAAACATACCAGCGATCGCTCTGACAGCTTATGCAGGGGAAATGAATCAGCAGCAAGCATTAGCCGCAGGATTTCAATTGCATATCTCCAAACCAGTAGATCCAGATGTATTGGTGAAAGCGATCGCTGATTTGATTGAACCAAGCTGATATAGGTAAGCGTCCGTCGGCTGTCCATAAAAGCCGATGCAATCGCATTGTTAGCCGACACAATCGCATTGTTAGCCGATGCAATCGTATTGTCAGGCGAAACAATCGCATTGTCAGCCAAAACAATTGCATTGTCAGGCGAAACAATCGCATTGTCAGGCGAAACAATCGCATTGTCAGCCCCCAAAACGCGATCGCCCCGGAACACTACTAAAGGTACTAGTTATCCCTTTGAAAATCGCTATAAGATGACTAAAAGGGTCTTCTACGTTTGGATGAAAATGACTGAGCAACGTGATGCCGACTTACCGTCAACTGATTCTCAGCAATTGAGTGAACCGAGCGACAAAACGATTACCAAGTCGGTTGATAATTCCTGGACAAATCAGATTGGTGGTGTTTGGAACAAAGCAACAACACGTCTAACGCAACTTTTACCCGTAGAACAAGTGGCACAGACAGTTGTGGAATGGTTTAGTGTAAGCGAGACTCAGGTTGCAGAGATTTTAGAGAAAATCCGAGCCGAACTGCCAACAACAGAAGCCCTTTTAATTGGTAAACCCCAAGCCGGAAAAAGTTCTATTGTCAGAGGATTGACGGGAGTTACTGCTGAAATTGTCGGCCAGGGATTTCGCCCACACACACAACACACCCAGCGCTATGCCTATCCTTCCAATGACCTGCCATTACTGATTTTTACTGATACAGTGGGGCTGGGTGATGTCAGAAAAGATACTGAAATAATTATTCAAGAGTTAGTTGGCGATTTACAACAGGAAACTCGTTCCGCCAGAATCTTGCTTTTGACCGTTAAAATCAATGATTTTGCAACTGACACCCTACGACAAATTGCTCAACAACTACGCCAGAAGTATCCAGACATTCCTTGTCTTTTGGTAGTCACCTGCTTACACGAGGTTTATCCTAGTGATATGGTCGATCATCCCACCTATCCGCCAGATTATCAGGAAGTCAACCGCGCATTTGCGGCAATGCAACAAGCCTTTGCAAAAATAACAGATCGCTCTGTACTCATTGACTTTACCTTAGAAGAAGATGGCTACACGCCGGTATTTTATGGCTTAGAAGCACTGCGAGATTCCTTAGCAGAACTACTCCCACAAGCAGAAGCCCAGGCGATTTATCAGCTATTAGATCGAGAAGAAGTTGGGAAGCAAATTGGCAACCTTTACCGAGATGCTGCACGTCGTTATATTTTGCCATTTGCAATTATGTCTGCAACTCTGGCTGCTGTACCTCTGCCATTTGCCACAATGCCCGTACTGACTGCCTTGCAAGTATCAATGGTGGGTTTGTTGGGTAAATTATATGGGCAGACAATTACTCCATCTCAGGCGGGAGGTGTTGTGAGTGCGATCGCAGGTGGTTTTTTAGCACAGGCCATTGCACGAGAGTTAATTAAATTTATACCAGGTTTTGGTAGTGCGATCGCAGCCTCTTGGGCAGCTGCCTATACCTGGGCACTAGGCGAAGCAGCCTGTGTTTATTTTGGTGATTTAATGGGAGGTAAGAAACCCGATCCCCAAAAAATTCAATTGGTAATGCAAGAAGCATTTCAGGCGGCGCAAGAACGGTTTAAGGGAATCAAACGTTAATACTTAAGAATCCCTTTCACAAATGAGAAAGGTTAAGATAAAGCACCTGTTGCCAATCAGTTAAAATACTCAAAATATTTTTCATGAAAATGATAATTGTATATGAGGAGAAGGCGAGTAACGCTCGCCTGCCTTTGATGTGAGATTATCTGTCTGTAGGGAAGCAATAAAATCATGCAAGACCGAACTTGGCAGCCACCAGGATTTATTCAACTCAACGGTCAATTTGTAACACTCAGACCCCTGATTCCAGAAAGGGATGTGGAAACCTTGTATGTAGCTTCACACGGCACTCCTGAAAAAGAAGCCGTATGGAATTATCTATTTTACGGCCCATTCGATCGCCCTTCTATAATGAAAGACTGGATGGAAAAAAACATAGTCAGTAAATCCGACCCTCTGACTTGGACAGTCTTTGAAAACTCAGCAAATACTCAAGTTGGCATTGTGGCATTACTTGCGATTGTTCCAAATCATGGTCGTGCTGAAATTGGTCATGTCTGGTTTACTCCCGCAGTCCATAAAAGTAAAATCAATACAGAATCACAGTTTTTGCTACTTCAGCATCTTTTTGATCGTCATTCTTATCGTCGAGTTGAGTGGAAGTGTAATTCCCTCAACCATGCGAGTCGAACTACCGCTACCAGAATGGGATTTATTTATGAAGGTCGTTTTCGGCAACACATGTTTGTGCGTGGAAAAAACAGAGATACTGATTGGTTTGCAATGACAGATAAAGAATGGTCGCGTTGTAAAAGCAATTTTGAAAAATGGCTTTATTCCCACGAAAATGTTTCATTAATGGAACTAAACAACAGCTAGTTTTGCATTCTTTAACACAGCAGTTACCAAAAAGTTTTTTACACCTTCTCCTTTGGTGCTGGTACAATCCCAAACTTATTTAAACGTGCATCGATTTCTCTAAGTGTTTTAAAATCCTCCTCTGGCAAAGGATAGCTGCTACTGCTGAACAAACCCCCACTGAAAGCAGGCTGTTTTTCCAAAAAAGAGAAAGCTTGGCGAAACTGATGCGGTTTAGCTTTAATTGGTGAATCAAAGTGGCAGGGAATTATCCACTCGAAGTCCCAACTTGCAACTTTATCAGCCCAGTCAATGGTTTCTTGTGGTGCGCGATTAAGAATCAGCGTTTGTAAAATTGGTGCGACAAACAAACGCCCATCACCTCGCAGGGCATCAAACGATCGCTGCCAATCTGACTGCCATTTAAAGGGATATAATCCAAAATAAGCTTTCCTTGAGCGTTGTGGAGCTTTCAAGGAATCTTGTAACACCTGACTCCATCGGCGTATATCTAATGCCTGTGGTTGAAAATACAAAGCAAACAGACAGATGCGCTGCCAACCCTTACGGCGATTTACTTGAATATCTGCAACAAGATCAGAAGCAGAATCCTTGGCATGAAATAATAAGGGATATGAATCTAATAAAACGATCGCAGGTGGATCTTCTGGGATCGAAAGTACAGAATCTGTTACTAAAAGAGTATGCGATCGCTTGTGGAAAAAAGCAACTTCCGCAAACCTTCCAGGACCAAGCCCGATGGGGCCCAGCATTGCATAATCAAACTCGTCAGCAAACGGCGTTTTGCTACTATCTTCTGGAAGTACTTGAGTTCGTTTTGGGGGTAAACCAAGCCAGCTAAGGGGGAGATTTAGCGGGAAACTCCACTGATGCGGAGCCACAAACACCTGTGCAGTCGGAAAGTATCTGGCGAAGGGGCCAACGAAGACTTTGTGTTCTATACCAGAGATAGTTGGCAAAATGATGTACTTAATGTTGCCATATTTCGCCACCAACTCATTCACAAGTCTGATGCACTCTGGGGTTGGTGCAACAGGCGCATAGACGAGAAGACCCCCTGTTTCCAGCTTTACAACAGTCATGCGAATCGGGACGACAACGTAGAAAATGCCCTGAATCTGGTCAAAATTCCAGATTGTGTCCTTAAGCACTTCTTGACGAATTGTCTGCCGCCTACCGTAGGGGTAGAGTGGCACAACAGGCCATAATCCCCAGGAAAAATCCTTTGGATAAATCTGTTGTGTGTTGACTATGCGTTCATCAGCCACTCTGCAACCCCCTCCAAATTCGCAATACTCAAATTGTTTGTATTTGCTATCCACGAAGTTGGAGAGCAAATTGTTGAGATAATAATACCAATTTGTAATTCGTAATACTTGCCAAAGGTAAGAAGTAAGCTACGTAATTAGTAATTCGTAATTAAAAGGGGTTAGATTTAATCTGGATTTCCAGCTTTGCATCTGTAGGTTTTTTTGCAAATGGTATTACCAAAAAGAGATTTTACGGCACTGGGGTTCTTTTTATGCGTCTTCATAAAGAATTGGTATCAGTCCTAAAAACAATTAATCGGAGAACAACGTGAAAATAGCGATTATTGCTAAAACATTAATTACATCTATAAGTTTGTTAACTTTGTTTGCCCCAAGTCAAGCATCGGCTCAACTGATACCGCAACCTTGGGTTTCAGTCGGTGGAAAAGATGGTGATGTAACTTATGCTGTCGGAGCTAGGGCTTTGAATTTCGGGGTTGAAGTGGGAACTGGCGCTGATGGTGCTACGGGAGTAGATGTTTTAAAATTTATCAATTTGCCTGTAATTTCACCTTATGTAGGAATTGGACTTTATTCTGAGGATAAAGGCGTTGCAGTTTCAGGTGGCGTTCAGGTAGGTGCTACTAATAACGTTTTTGTTGGTGCTGGTTACAATACTATTCGCGGCTTTAACGGGCAATTGGGAATAAGATTTTAACTAATTCGTAATTCGTAATGACGTTATCACAGCGTCATTATCAATTACGAACGAATTAATTATGCAGGGGGAGTAATTGAACTTGAGATTAGTTTTCTAACATGCTCTGCGGAATCTTGTTGCAATGCTGATGCCGCGATCGCTTCACTTTCAACTATACAAAACCTAGCGATCGCCTGTTTCACTCCAGGTATACTTTGAGGATTCACGCTCAACTCATCCAGCCCTAAACCTAATAAAATTGGTGTTGCGAAAGTATCTGCTGCCAATTCTCCACATAATCCTACCGAAATCCCTGCCGCATGGGCAGCTTGGACAGTTTGCTGCACCATTCGCAGTATGGCTGGATGTAGCGCATCAACCAAATTTGCCACGCGTGGGTTAGTGCGATCGCTAGCCATGACGTACTGAGTCAGATCGTTAGTCCCTATACTAAAGAAGTCTACTTCAGCAGCTAACCGATCGGCGATCGCAACTGCTGAAGGAACCTCCACCATAATTCCTACTTTCATCGCGGCATCAAAGGAAATACCAGCTTGATTTAGTTCAGCTTGCACTTCACCCAAAATTACCTTAGCTGCACGTACTTCAGTTACAGTAGCAATCATCGGCAACATGATCTTAATTTGGTGTCCTACGCTAGCTCTCAAAATTGCCCGTAACTGAGTTTTGAAGAGTTCTGGATGATCTAAACAGAAACGAATTCCCCGCCAACCTAAGAAAGGGTTAGCTTCTGGAAACCCTACTCTGAGATAGGAAAGTGGCTTATCACCACCGACATCGAGGGTACGAATAATTAGCGGACGATTATCTAAAACTTGGGCGATCGCCTGATATACTAATAATTGTTCTTCTTCAGTCGGGGCGCTGGTTCGGTCTAAATACAGAAACTCAGTGCGGAGTAGTCCCACACCTTCTGCACCGCTAGCCACAGCAACTTGCACATCATTTATACTACCAATATTGGCGAAAACGCTAACTTGCCGACCATCACGAGTAATCGCTGGCTGATGTGCCTTAGCTCGTGCTTCCTGTTGAGCTGTTTGCCAAGCTGACTGCTTTGCTGCCAGTAAATCCAGGATTTCTGATTCTGGTTCTACCCAAGCTCTGCCACTTTCACCATCAAGTGCCATCAGTGTACCATCAGCCAACTGCAACACCTGGGCATCTACTCCCAAAACTGCGGGAATACCCAACGTTCGGGCGATAATTGCACTATGGGAGGTGGCGCTACCAGAAGTTGTACAAATACCCAACACCTTTGTCGGATCTAGTCCCGCCGTATCTGAGGGGGTTAAATCAGTCGCCACCAAAATTGCAGGTGACTCAAGATGCAAGTTAGCTGCGGCATTCCCAGCGAGTAATCGCAGCACTCTTCGCCCGACATCTACAACATCGTCAACTCGCTCTTGCAGATAAGAATCCTCAAGTGCGCGGTAGGAAGTCGCTACTTCATCGACTACAGCTTGCCAAGCTGCTTCAGCATTTATATGGTTTTCTAAAATGCGCTGATGAGCCACTTCCAAGAGTACTGGATCTTCTAAAAATAGTAATTGGGCATCAAAAATGGCGGCTTCAGCATCACCAATTTGCAGAGATGCTTGTGAAAAAACCGCTTGAATTTCTTGTCGGGCAATATTAATAGCTGCCTGTAATCGTTGCCACTCTGCATCAGGATCGTCTACGTGGTATTGCTTAATCGCAATGTGAGTAGGTTGATAATGAACAACAGGTGCGATCGCTACTCCTGGAGAAGCTGCAATGCCCGAAAGTTCGCCGTGAGTTGCTGGAGCAACTTCATGGTGAAATGCTGGTGGAGAATTCAAGGCAACATTATCTTCACCAAAGTTATTTGCAAATAATGCCTGCAATGCTGACAGCGCCTGATCTGCATCAGAACCTGTGGCAGTAATTAGCAGTTCGTGTCCTTGACGCACCCCTAAAGTTGTAACTTGGTTAATACTGTTACCCCTGACTAGCTCAGTATTTCTCGTTAAATTCTGCACCAGAATTTGCGATTGAAACCGGGCTGCGGTTGCCACAAACTGGGCTGCGGGGCGGGCGTGTAATCCTAAGCGATTGCTCACAATCAGCCGGATTTCTGGCGTTGGCGATTCTATATTGGTTGTTATTGGGGTAACAACTGACAACGGCCTACTAACTACACCTAATTGAGTTGCTTTGGCGAGGAGTGCGCCGCGTGCTTCCGCTATAACTTGGTGAATATCTCTACCAGCCGCCGCCGCCACGACAGCAGCGATCGCGCCTTCTACTAGAGGTGCTTCGCACAAATACACTTTCTCCTGCTGTGCTTCTGGCAGAAACTCGATTGCCATTTCTGCACTCAGCAAAGCACTACCCAAATCCATCAACACCAAGACACCATCATCAGAAAAAACAGAAGCGATCGCCTCATAAACCTGAATCGGATCTGTACCCAATGGATTTTCAGGATCTTCAATACCTGCTGCAACAGCAATGGGGACTTGGCCTTGAACCATCTGCGCGGCGAGTTCCCGCACACCCAAAGCTAGTTGTTTACTGTGAGAAACAATAACAATTCCGATCAATGCCACACCGTCAACCTTGTTGAGAGGTTTGCGTTTAGCTAGTTATCCATTTCATTTTCCCATTCTGCTACAATTGCAACTGCCCGAAAATATTCCGGTCTTTCCAGCTAGAAATACGAATAAAATAGCCTTCTGTTACGGAAATACGTGGTGTCCACTCATAAACTCCATCGCTAGCAGTACGGGAAGAAATGTTTTGGATAAGTTTGTTCCCATCGTACAACTTAATCGAGACATCACCGCCAAAATTATCCCGCCACAATATTAAAAAAGGTTGATCCTTCTTTGGAAGTACCTTACCAACTGGTTGAGCGATCGAGATTTTTGGTGCAACCTGATTTGTGCTTTTCTTACGGAATCCCAGATAATGAGGTAAATGTCGGAAAGTAGGATTTTCTTGCAGATTAGACAGTTGGGGAACAATAATGTTTCCCTTTTGGGAATTGAACAAATAAGTTGATCTGCCACCGTCAATGGTAATGATATCGCCTTTGACTCCTAATTTACGTAATAAATCGGCTGCCTCATCAAGAGTTGCTTGGTTCACCGTCATAATCAACAAAAGCTCGTCACCTTTAACACCATCCTTGTTTAGAGTACCGATGACTTGATACTTATTCGCTTGGTTTTGGGCTAATACTTTCGCCGGATGATCGCTATATCGGTAAGTGACGATCGCATTCTTCACTGCTTTTTGGTTAAGAGGCGCACCGCTAGCTTGGTTGTAATCGGTAATGTACGCCTGTTTATCATCCCAGACTAAAGTCTTGAGGCGAAGTAGTCGAAGTAGTCGAGATGCTCGGCACAAGTCAAGGCAAGTCACTCAGTGACCGAGGAGCAGGGGGAAAAGGCTTTTCCGATTTTTGCACAGATGCGATAATCATAAGTGATTAACCGGACTTGAGATCGCTAGACATCTCTGAAAAAGAAGTAATTGCATTGAGCAGTCGAATGCAAGGTGCTTACAAAAGCACCTCGCAACCTGTGTCGTTTAACGAGCAGAGAATGTTAATTACGATTAAACTAATACAAAGTTCTTTTCAGTTAGTGTTACACCACCAGATAGTTGTGCAAATTTTACCTGAGTAAATGTACTTGCACTGCCATCAAGGTCAAAATATAGCGCACCTGTAATATCGTCATAGATAAATCGTTGATTGCTTGTTGTTGCAGATGTTCCGATGGTAAACTGACGTGTTTGAAGTGAAGGCGTTGACAACCCGCCACCAAAATCATAAGTCGATACCTGAATCAGTTCATTAGTAGCATTGAAGTCATAAATAGTATCAACACCTTGGTTGTAACTATTGAAAGCAAAGGTATCAGTACCAGCTCCTCCAATTAGACTATCATTACCATTGCCACCTATGAGAAAGTCATTGCCATTGCCACCTGTGAGGATATTTTTACCAGAGGCGTCATAGGCTATAAGAGTATCATTACCATCGTCCCCAGATAGCAGGTTATCGCCTGTTGAACTGCTAGCATCCAAGCGATCATTTCCTGCACCTCCGTTGAGGGTGTTATTACCAGACGAGCGAGAGTCGTTGAAATCACTGGAGTTGTAGCTGTAGTAGTTACCAGAAAGATCAAGCTGATCATTGCCATCACCTCCCGAGAGCAGGTTATCACCTGTTAAACCACCAGCTCTCAAGCGATCGTCACCTCCACCTCCGTCTAGGGTGTTATTGCCCTCCGATCGTGAGTCGTTAGAGTCGCCGTAGCTGTAGCTGTAAGAGCCAATAAGGTAAAGAGTATCATTGCCGTTGCCACCAGAGAGCAGGTTATCGCCTTTTGAACCACCAGCACTCAAGGTATCGTCACCTGCACCTCCTTCTAGGGTGTTATTCCCCAAGGAGCGAGAGCCGTAGGAGTTGCTGGGGAAAACTGAGCCAGAAACCCTAAAAAAGCCAGAGATGTCAAGAGAATCATTGCCATCACTTCCAGAGAGCAAGTTATCGGTTGTTGAACCGCTAGCATTCAAGGTATCGTCACCTGCACCACCGTCAAGGGTATCATTGCCTGTAGTGGTAATGAGAGTATCATTTCCCACACCGCCAATGAGAATATCATTTCCTACACCACCTCTAAGCAGGTCATTACCACTTTTGCCGTCGATGATGTCGTCACCCCCTTGACCATTGATAACATCATTGGAGTTGTCAAAACCCGTTATATTGTTGTCGAGGTCATTGAGGAAGGTAACTGTGTTCCTGTTGAAAAGGCTAGTTTGAGTGGAATTGGCATCAAACACATCAAAACTGTCAATGATGCTAGTTTGTCCATCAAACAGGATATTTCCAATAGCTGGTTGTGAAGAAGTTACTGGCAGATTATCCAGATTTTCTAATTTGAAGTTTTGGAGAATGACTTTGCTATTAGGAACATTTTCAAAGGTGATTTCTAAGTTGTTACCATTTTGAGTTAATTGCAGATTTTGAGCAGTGAAGACACTACCTATAGCGAATACACCACCCGTAAATTGCAAGGTGTCTGAGGAGGCAATCACTGCCGCAGACGGATTTGAGCCTTTACCTACGCCACCGAAATCGGTGATAATATCAGTGTTAGTGTCGTTAGAGTAGTAGCTGTCGTTGAAGTTGTAAACAAATTTATCATTGCCCGCGCCACCAGTTAGGGTGTCGTCACCACTCCCACCTGTCAGGATATCATTACCGACACCGCCAATAATCGTATCATTTCCACCATAGCCCCCAAAGAGCGTATCATTACCACTGTTACCAACAATGTTGTCATTGTGATATGTACCTGAGATATTTAATCGCTCGATATTTTTGTAGCTAACCCGATTCGTGCCTGCCGTAATTGCTCCAATGTTAGTAGAGGCATTGAATGTCGTTGTAATCCCCCCAGAAACACTGTTGTAATTGCTGTAATCGACAGACAACACATCGTCACCCTGACCTCCATCGATCGTATCTTTACCACCATAGCCCGCAGAGAGTGTATCGTTCCCACTGTTCCCCACAATATTGTCATCGTAGGCTGTACCTGAAATATTTAATTGTTCGATATTCTTGTAGTTAACCCGATTTGTGCCTGCTGTAACTTCTCCAATGTTAGTAGTGGCATTGAATGTTGTTCTGATTCCACCTGGAGAATTGCTGTAATAGACGGACAACACATCCTCACCCTGACCTCCATCGATTGTATCTTTGCCACCATAGCCCGTAGAGAGCGTATCGTTGCCATTGCTCCCCACAATATTGTCGTCGTAGGCTGTACTGGAGATATTTAATCCTTCGATATCCTTGTAGCTAACCCGATAAGTACCCGCTGTAACTTCTCCAATATTAGTAGTAGCATTGAATGTCGTTGTGATCCCTTCTGTAGCTAAGGTGTAATCTACAGACAACAAATCATCACCCTCACCTCCATCTACTGTTTGAGTCACTAAATCAGAGGGGGCAGTCTCTGGGGATGTCGTCTTTAAATAGAAAGAATCATTGCCATCGCCCCCAGAGAAGAAGTTATTGTTTGTTGAATACTCAGCACGCAATGTATCGTCACCAGCGCCACCATTGAGGGTGTTATGGCCTGAGGAGGTTAAAAAATTGTCGAAGGGTGTGACATAGCCAGAGATGTCAAGAGAATCATTGCCATCGCCCCCAGAGAGCAAGTTATTGCCTGTTGAATTGCCAGCATTCAAGGTATCATCACCAGCACCACCGTTGAGGGTGTTATTGCCTGATGAGCTAAAATTAGGCTCCGACCTATAAGTATAAATGCCAGAAGTGGAGAGAGAATCATTGCCATCTCCCCCAGAGAGTAAGTTATTGCCTGATGGAGACTCAGCATTCAAGGTGTCATCACCAACGCCACCATCGAGGGTATTATTGCTTGAGGAGGGGTAATAGATGTATCCGCTGACGCTACTATAAACGTTAGAGGTAGAGAGATAATCATTGCCATCGCCCCCATAGAGTAAGTTATTGCCAGATGTTGCCCCAGCATTCAAAACATCATCACCAACCCCACCGTTGAGGGTGTTATCGCCTGTTGAAAATTCGACATTCAAGATATCATTGCCCGCACCACCAACGAGAGTATCATTGCCTGTGAGGGAGTCATTCCCGACACCACCAACGAGAGTATCATTCCCCACACCACCAATGAGGAAGTCATTACCCGCACCACCTCTGAGTATGTCGTTGCCACTTAAGCCGTCAATCAAGTCATCCCCGCCCTGACCATTGATGACATCATTTGAGTTATCAAAGCCGCTAACATTATTGTTGAGGTCGTTAAGAAAAGTGACTGTATTCAAGTTGAAGATAGTGCTTTGAGTAGAGTTAGCATTGAAGACATCAAAGCTATCTATAGTGCTAGTTTCTCCATCAAATAGGATATTGCCCAAGTCTACAGTGGCACCTGTAGATTTGCTCAGGTTTTCCAGGTTTTCCAGAGCAAAGTTTTGCAGGATAACTGGGACATCAAAAAACCTCGTTATATAAGCATCCCCTGCAAAACTGATTTCCAGATTGTTGCCTTTTTGGGTCAACAACAAATTTTGGGCTATAGCACCAGTGCCCTGGAATTCTAGGGTATCCACTTCGGCAATGACTGCTGCTGTTGGGTTTGTCCCTTTACCTACACCACCAAAATCGGTGATTATCGTAGTATTGTTGTAGTAGTTGTTGTTATAGTCGTAGTAGTAGTAGACGAATTTATCGTTGCCGCCTCCACCACTTAAGGTGTCTTTGCCACCGTTAGGATATATGGTATCGTTGCCTGCAAGACCCTTAATTGTATCCGCGTCATTATAAGTACCCTGTAGGGTATCATTACCGTTGGTTCCAATGATATTTGCCATAACTTTTACCTACCTAAATCGATTTTTTTAGTAACATCAGTTGTCAATTTGCAGATTGTGCTGTTTAAGAGCGCAAAAATTCACCGAAATTTACATACTTTATACGTCACCCTTGAGGAACAGTAAATTTCTCGAATATTCACCTTATTCCAAGGTTTTTACGTATACTTTTTTAAGAGTCTCAAACTATCTAAGTCTTAAGCAACTGTACAAATTAATTAGCGTGTGAATTTCCGATAACTGGTGATTTCAGGCTTTTTTTATCATTCTTTTTGAGTAAAAATCACTCTTCCAAGTATCGGAAATTTCAGCTTCAATGAAATTCATCCTTCATATTTGATATTTGTTTTTTTGCCAGTGCCTAAGTCCTTCTAGAAGAGAAAATAATCAACAGTTGACTCTTAATCGGGAAAAAGATTTTGATGTCTTCTTTGTGGGCTGTTATCCGTGGGTGTCTAGCTTGAAAATAGAGAACATCTTAAGACCCTCAAAATAACTACATAGTCAATAAGCTGTTAAGCATATAAGAAAGCACATTGAGATCGCAGGGGGGCAGGGGGCAGGGAGCAAGGGAGAGGGTTTGCAGCTTTTATCACCATAAAAATGATGCAATTTAAATGACGATTAGCTTATCATACTTAGATGTCTATACTTAAATACTCATCTTTGCATACTCTTCACATTACTTGCTGAAAAATGTATACACAAGTACTGAGCTTTGTATATTCTTTATATTCTACTGAGGTCTAGGCAATAAGAAAGTAGAACCTAGTAGGCAAATGTTTTAAAGAGTAATAAAAAATACATCTTTTCTTTTTTAAAGGCTGCGATACCTTCTCTGCCAGACGCTACGCGTAGCTTGCTTCCCCGGAGGGGTACGGTAAGCTTTCCTGCGGAAGGCTGCGCGATCGCTAACGCCTGCAGTTTTTGCTAGCCTACGCCTTGGTTAACTTATACTACGATGAGAGCGATCGCCTGCCAATATATAATCGTGCAAAAATCACTATAGGTTATCAAAATTATTAACGCAGACATAAATTAACTTAACCAAGAATACTGCAAACCATCCGTACCCATGCCAAAAGTTAAGGAACAAAACCTAACACATCCTCTCTGTTAAAAGTAATTGTATCGATCAATCGTATGCGAGGTGTTGAAAAGAACACCTCGCAAGCTGTATCCAGACTGATGCCAGAGCGCTAATAAAAATTAAATAACCACAAAGTTGTTTTCGGTTAGTGTCAAGCCAGGAGATAATTGTGCAAATTGTACCTGAGTCTCTACACCCGCACTACCATCAGAGTCAAAATACAGTGCACCTGTAGTGAAGTCATAGATAAATCTTTGATTGCTTGTCGTTGCAGATGTTCCGAGGGTAAACTGGCTTGTCTTAAGTGAACCTACTGATAACCCGCCACCAAAACCAGCAGCCGATACTTGAATTAGTTCATTAGTCGCGTTAAAGTCATAAACGCGCTCGATACCTTCTTCATTATAAATACTATGGAAAAAAAAGGTATCAATACCATCTCCTCCATAAAAGGTATCGTTATCTGAAAGCCCAGGATGAGATAATGAATAATCGTTATAACCATAGCCCCCGGAGAGCGTATCGTTGCCATTGCTCCCCACAATATTGTCAGGGCTAAATGTACCTATGATATTTAATCCTTCGATATTCTTGTAGCTAACTCGATTATTGCCTAGCGTAATCGATCCACTGTTAGTAGTGGCATCAAAAGTCGAAGTGATTCCCTCGGTATTACTAACATCACTATAGTAGTAATAGGAGAACAGCACATCGTCACCCTTTCCCCCATCTATAGTATCTTTGCCACCATTATTACCATCATAGCCAAGAGAAAGCGTATCGTTACCATTGCTCCCCAGAATGTTGTCATCGTAGGCTGTACCTGAGATATTGAATCGTTCGATAAACTTATAGCTAACTCGATCGTTGCCCGCAGTAATTGATCCACTGTTAGTAGTGGCATCAAAAGTCGAAGTGACTCCTCCTGTAGCAAAGGTGTAATTGACAGATAACACATCGTCACCCTTTCCTCCATCTATCGTATCTTTGCCACCAGAACCTGTGGAGAGCCGATCGTTACTACTATTCCCCACGATGTTGTCATCGTAGGCTGTACCTAAGATATTGAATCGTTCGATAAACTTATAGTTAACTAGATCCGTACCTGCCGTAATTGATCCAATGTTAGTAGTGGCATCAAAAGTCGAAATGATTCCTCCAGTAGCAAAGGTGTAATCGACGGACAATAAATCGTCACCCTTACCCGCATCTACCGTTTGAGTCACTAAATCAGAGGTGACAGGAGGATATTGAGATCGGGTGTTTAATAGGGTGCTGACATATAAGAAATCATTGCCATCGCCACCAAAAAGCAGGTTATCGCCTGTTGAACCGCTAGTATCCAAGGTATCATCACCAGCGCCACCGTTAAGGGTGTTATTGCCAGATGAGACAGAGTTCGAGGAGGAGTCGTAATTATATTCGATAAAGCCAGAGACGGAGAGAGAATCATTGCCATCATCCCCAGAGAGGAGGTTATCACCTGCTGAACCACTAGCACTCAAGGTGTCGTCACCAGCACCACCGTTAAGAGTATTATTGCCTAATGCGCGATTGTTGCTGTACTGGAAAGAGTCGCCGCCAGGGTTTGAGTAATAGCCAGAGACAGAGAGAGAATCATTGCCATCGCTACCAAAAAGTAGGTTATCGCCTTTTGAACCGCTAGCACTCAAGTTATCGTTACCGGCACCACCGTTGAGGGTATTATTACCCTCTAAGCGAAGATCGTCGCCTTGTGTGTCGTCGCCTTCTTGGTATTGGCTGGAGTAATACTGGTAGCCAGAGGCAAAGAGAGAATCATTGCCATCGCCACCAAAAAGCAGGTTATCGCCTGATGAAGAGTCAACATTCAAGCTATCATCACCAGTACCACCATTGAGGGTATTATTGCCTACACCACCTCTCAAAAGGTCATTGCCACTCAAGCCGTCGATTTTGTCATCGCCTCCCTGAGCATTGATGACATCATCTGAATTGTCAAAGCCGCTAACATTATTGTCGAGGTCGTTAAGAAAAGTGACTGTGTTTTTTTTAAAGACCGTGTTTTGGGTAGAGTTGGCATTGAAGACATCAAAGCTGTCTGTGATACTAGTTTGCCCTTCAAACAGAATGTTGCCTAAGTCTACAGTCGCTCCTGTAGATTTGCTGAGGTTATCCAGGTTTTCTAGGGCAAAGTTTTCCAAGATGAGTTTGCCTTTAGGAAGCCACCCTGCAAAGGTGATTTCCAGATTGTTGCCATTCTGGGTCAGCAGCAGATTTTGAGCAGTAAACGAGAAGAAGAAGTCATTGTCCTGAAAAGTTAGGGTGTCCAGTTCGGCAATCACTGCTACCGAGGGATTTATGTTTTTATCTACTCCACCGAAATCGGTGATAATATTATTAGTTTTGCTGTTGTATGAGAAATTGTAAACAACAAATTTATCCTTGCCACCGCCACCTGTGAAGATATTATTGTTTATGCCACCGACACTTGTGGTGAAGATATCATCGCCATTACCACCGTTGAGGGTATTATTACTACCAAAGGCGCCGGAGACAAGAGAATCGTTGCCATCGCCTCCACTCAGTAGATTATCGCCTGATGAAAAGCTAGCATTCAAGGTATCGTCACCTGCACCACCCTCAATGGTGTTTTTGCCATACGAGCCAGAGCCAGAGAGGGAATCATTGCCATCGCCTCCATTCAGTAGATTAGTGCCTAATGAATAGCCGCCAGCACGCAAGGTATCGTCACCTGCACCACCAATGAGAGTATTATTCCCCATACCACCTCGCAGCACGTCGTTGCCACTCAAGCCGTCGATTTTGTCATTACCCCCCTGACCATTGATGACATCATCTGAGTTATCAAAACCGTTAACATTATTGTCGAGTTCGTTAAGAAAAGTGACTGTGTTCTTTTTAAAGAGAGTGCTTTGGGTGGAGTTGGCATTGAAGACATCAAAGCTGTCTGTAATACTAGTTTGCCCATAGAACAGGATATTGCCAACCTGGGCTAAATTGTCTAGGTTCTCCAGGACAAAGTTTTCCAGAAAAACTGTGGAACCAAACTCCGCCCCGTCAAAGCTGATTTCTAAGTTGTTTCCATTTTGAATTAATAGAGTTAATAGCAAATTTCTCGCAATTAATTGCTCTTCTCCTGTAAATTGCAAGGTATCCACTGAGGCAATCACCTCTGCTGATGGGTTTGAGCCTTTACCAATGCCATCGAAATCGGGGATGATAATGGTACGACTGTTAAGGTTAGCCTCGTAAATAAATTTATCCTTACCGCTGCCACCTTTGAGGGTATCGTAGGCTCCATTAGGATATAGTTGATCGTCACCGACTAAACCATTAATCAAGTCATCACTTGTTGTCCCATAGAGGGTATCATTACCGTTTGTGCCATTGATATTTGCCATAACTTTCTGCCTATCTAAATCGGTTTTTTCAATAACTTTAAATTTTCAACCTGCGGTTTGTGCATTTTTATGACACAAATAATTTGGTGAAATTTGACGTTTTTGGCATACTTTTCTGTCACCCTTTAAGAAAAGTAATATTTCTCTAAAATTCACCCTATTTCAAGGTTTATACGTAGCAATTATCTAACCAAATAAGTCGGTGAGAAAAATTCAATGTATATAAAGAAATATAAATTAGCTGTAGGGTGTGTTATGCCGTAGGCTAACGCACCTGGGATTGTTGACGGTGTGGCGCTTGGCGACAACACACCCTACATTAAAATTCCTTAACATAGCTGGAAATATTAGCACCGACTTACTTATCTCAAACTATCTAAGTCTTAAGCACTGTACAATTAATGAGTGTGTGAATTTAGACAATCTGCCATTTCAAACTTTTTCGATCGTCTTTGTTCAATAGAAATCACTGAACAATCATCAACAAATCTGACGATTAAATGCCTAAAATTCGCCGTTTATATTTGGTTTTTTGCCAGCGCCTAAGTCCTACTAGAAGAGAAAATAGTCAATAGTTAACTCCGATCGGGAAAAAGATTTTGATGCCCTCCTTTTGGGCTGTTATCTGTGAGTGTCTAGTTTGAAAATAGAGAATATCTCAAGAGCCTCAAAATAACTACATAGTGAATATGTTACTTAGATGTCTATGCTTAAATACTCATCTTTGCATACTCTTCACATTACTGGCTGATAAATGTATGTACAAGCACTGAGCTTTGTATATTCTTCATATTCTTCTAATTTCTAGGTCATAAGAAAGCATAACTCAGTAGGTAAAATTTTTCATGAGTGATACAAAATATATATGTTTTCTTTTTTGTGCTGCGATACCTTCTCTGCGTTCGCGCAGCGTGTCGTAGACAGACGCTACGCGTAGCTTGCTTCCCCGGAGGGGTACGGCAAGCTTTCCTGCGGAACGCTGCGCGATCACAAACGCCTGCGGTTTTTGCTAGCATACGCATTAAGCAAGAATTATTATAAGTTGCTAAAATTACAAACGCAGACATGATCCAACTTAGCCAAGAACACTTGCAAACCATCCGCACCCATGCCGAAAGCACCTACCCAGATGAGTGCTGTGGTATAATTTTGGGCTATCTGGCTAATGAGGGCAAAACTGTGGTAGAAGTCATACCAACAGAGAATGCTTGGAATACAGAAGCGGCTGCTGAGTTTCCAGGGGGACGCACAACAGAAAGTAAAAAACGGCAATATACGATCGCACCCGAAGTTATGTTAAAAACACAAAGGGAAGCTCGCGATCGCTCATTGAACATTATCGGCATTTTTCACTCCCACCCAGATCATCCTGCTATACCCTCAGAATGCGATCGCCTATACGCTTGGCAGGGATACTCGTATATAATAGTTTCCGTCCAAAACGGCAAAGCTGGAGAACTCAAAAGTTGGAGCCTTGATGATACTCATCAGTTTCAAGCAGAGGAAATTGAAAATATAAAATAACTGACTTAGTTTAAAGACAGTCACTCATAGCTGTTTTCGCCGCTATCACAAATGAAAATTCGTCTTTCCCACTCCTAATAAGATCCAGTTTTTCGATAGGATTAATATTCCGCTTTCCCACATCATAACTGCTATGCTCAATCCCAATCTGGACGAAATCCAGTTGACCAAAGACGATTACGAACGCTACTCCCGACACCTGATTTTACCGGAAGTAGGACTAGAAGGACAGAAGCGCCTGAAAGCCGCTAGTGTAATGTGTATCGGTACAGGTGGACTCGGTTCACCACTACTTTTATATTTGGCGGCGGCGGGTGTTGGACGCATCGGAATTGTGGATTTTGATGTTGTCGATACTTCTAATCTGCAACGCCAAGTAATTCACGGGACATCCTGGGTGGGTAAACCCAAGATTGAATCGGCAAAAAACCGTATCCACGAGATTAACCCCTATTGTCAAGTTGATTTATACGAAACTCGTCTAACTTCCGAAAACGCCCTGGATCTGATTCAACCTTACGATATCGTAGTGGATGGTACTGATAACTTCCCCACCAGATATCTAGTTAACGACGCCTGCGTATTGCTAAATAAGCCCAACGTCTACGGTTCAATTTTACGCTTTGAAGGGCAAGCTACTGTATTTAATTACGAAGGTGGCCCGAATTATCGTGACCTTTTCCCAGAACCACCACCACCAGGGATGGTTCCTTCTTGTGCAGAAGGTGGCGTATTGGGAATTTTGCCAGGAATTATTGGTTTAATCCAAGCAACCGAAACTGTTAAAATCATTCTGGGACAAGGCAACACTCTCAGCGGGCGATTGCTGCTATACAACGCCTTGGATATGAAATTTCGGGAATTAAAGCTCCGTCCGAACCCGATTCGCCCAGTGATTGAAAAGCTGATAGATTACGAAGAATTCTGCGGGATTCCACAAGCTAAGGCAGAGGAGGCAAAACAGCAGTTGGAAAGTCTAGAAATGACCGTCAAGGATTTGAAGAAATTGTTGGATAGCGGTGCGAAGGATTTTGTACTGCTAGATGTCCGCAACCCCCATGAGTACGACATTGCCAAGATTCCGGGTTCAGTTTTGGTGCCCTTACCAGACATTGAAAATGGGAATGGCGTTGCTAAGGTGAAGGAAATATTGAACGGCCACCGCTTAATTGCTCATTGTAAGATGGGTGGGCGATCGGCAAAAGCCCTAGCTATTCTCAAGGAAGCCGGAATTGTGGGGACGAATGTTAAAGGCGGAATTACTGCTTGGAGTCGAGAAATCGATCCTTCAGTTCCAGAGTATTAACAAGAGAGGCAGGAGGCAGGGGGAATATTACTCTCTGTTTCCTACCGTGAGCAGAGCGAGTTTGCAGTTTAAATCCCCACTTCCCATCTCCTGATGACCTTTTTGGAATTAAAAGTTAAAAATTAAAAAATATTCTATTTTTAATTAATTAATTTTGGTACAGAGCTAACAATGATAGATAGCGTAGTGTTAGCTAGGCCACGTACTCCTGCAAAGAAGCAAGCTAGGCGCAGCGTCTCGTAGAGAGCGTCTTGAAATTTTTAATTAATAATTTTTAATTTTTAATTGGAGCGAAGCGACTTGACTACCTCGAAATCTCATCTCAATATTTTATGGGTGCAAGTTTGGGTGTTGGCAGCGGTGCAGGGAGCAATTACCCTCTCGTGGTTAATTTATAATATATATTTGCCGCAACTTTTGACTCAGTTTGGTTTTCCTGCTTCACTGGCAGTTGGCTTGGTGTTAGTCGAAAATGCTTTGGCTGCGGTGCTGGAACCATTGATGGGCGGACTTTCAGACCAAGCTAGGCGCTGGGTAGGAACTCGGTTTCCCTTCATCTCAGTAGGTATGATTCTCGGATCGGCTTTGTTCATTGCGATACCATGTGTTGTAAGTTTGATCCCACCTACTACCGTGATCCGATCGCTCTTACCTATAGTGTTGGTAGCTTGGGCATTGGCAATGACAATATTTCGCTCTCCAGTTATGTGCCTATTGGGGATGTATTCAAAACCAGCCCAGTTACCTTTAACAGTAAGTTTTGTCACTTTAACAGGCGGTGTGATTGGAGCTTTTAAACCAATAAGCTACAAGTTTATTCTGAGCTTAGGCCCAGTTTATACCTTTGCAATCGGTTCTTTTGTGATGCTGGGGGCGGCAGCCGTGTTTCGCTTAGTCAATCCCTCAGAAGCACCAGTGGATAGACACCAAGCAGAAACAGTAAAGTTGCCCTTAGAGAAATTGGCTTTGATTTTAGGAACTGGTTTTGGTGTAGCCTGGGGTATCCGATTTCTCATGGATGTCTTGGGTAAAGTACTCAAAACCCAACTGAATACTGATAATATTGATATGCAACTGGTGTGGATTGGAATAGCGATCGCAATTGCCAGCATACCAGCGGGTATCTTCGCTGTCAAAATTGGTAATCGTCAAGCAATGCTTTGTGGGATCTGTGCAATCATTCCCTCGTTATTAATAATGATATCTCTGGGCGCACAAATTCCGATCGTTGTGGTAATCGTTGCGAGCTTTAGTTTAATTGTCAACGGGGCAATTCCTTTTGCTTTGGGACTAGTACCCCAGCGGTGGGCGGGATTAGGAATTGGGATGTATTTTGGTGGGTTTGCTTTAGCGATGAGTTTGTTTGGCATTATATTTCCCCAACTGCAAGTAATAACACCTTTTATTGGTGCTGTTGGGGGTGGATTGGCATTTTTGTTTGCTGGTGTTTGCATTGCGGTGAGTGGCATTTCTGAAACGCAGAGGAACCCAGAGGTTTAACGCAAAGGTACGCAAAGTTTTTCTCTGCGTACCTCTGTGGATGAAATCTGACTTTCTTAATTACGAATTACGAATGAGTTACAGGTTTAACTTGACTCAACAAACTGTGCAGTTTTTCGCCTTCAATGACCTCTGTTTCTAAGAGTTGAGTAGCGATCGCTTCTAGCAAGTCTCGATTCTGTCTGAGAATCTCTAGGGCTTGCTCGTGGGCTGTTTCCACGATTTCCTTGACTTCGCTATCAATGGCTTTGGATGTGTCTTCACTTACCGCCCGTCGAGGATTAGCCCCACCATTACCCAAGAATGCTGCTTGTTGTCCTTGTTGATAAGCTAATGGCCCTAAGACTTTACTCATTCCATAAGCTGTTACCATCCGTTCTGCCAAGTCAGTTGCTCGTTGCAAATCGTTGGAAGCACCTGTGGTAATACTGTTAAACACAACCTCTTCGGCGGAACGCCCACCTAACAAAGTTGCAATTTGACCTCGCAGTTCGTGTTCATTCATCAAAAAGCGGTCTTCAGTTGGTAATTGCAGAGTGTAGCCCAAAGCTGCCATCCCACGAGGAATAATCGAAATCTTTTCTACGCGACCGTTTCCTGTTGTGAGCGCCCCGACCATTGCGTGACCAACTTCATGGTATGCAACAATCTTTTTCTCAGTCTCGTTCATCACGCGACTCTTCTTCTCTAAACCGGCGACAACTCGTTCAATTGCTTCGGCAAAGTCTTCTTGAGCAACCTTTTCACGCAGATTGCGCGCTGCCAATAATGCGGCTTCGTTCACCAAGTTTGCCAAATCTGCGCCAGCAAAACCGGGGGTACGAGTAGCGATCGCTTTTAAATTTACATCATCCCCTAATTTTACCTTTTGAGCGTGAATTTTGAGAATTGCTTCACGATCAGATAAATCGGGACGGTCTACCAACACTTGGCGGTCAAAGCGTCCTGGACGCAGCAATGCAGGGTCTAGTACTTCGGGGCGGTTAGTAGCAGCTAGCACAATTACGGTTGCATCTCCAGCCGCAAACCCATCCATCTCAGTTAGTAATTGATTGAGAGTTTGTTCTCGTTCATCGTTACCACCGTAGAAGCCGTTACTGCTACGAGACTTACCAATCGCATCCAATTCATCAATGAATATAATACAGGGAGCTTGTTTTTTAGCCTGTTCAAACAAATCCCGGACTCTGGAAGAACCTACACCGACAAACAATTCTACAAACTCGGAACCAGAGATGCTGAAAAATGGAACTCCTGCTTCTCCTGCTACGGCTTTCGCTAAAAGTGTCTTACCAGTACCAGGAGGGCCAACCAACAGCACACCTTTGGGAATCCTAGCGCCAATTTGCGTAAACCGTGCCGGAGTCTTGAGGAAATCTACAATTTCTACTAACTCAGTTTTTGCTTCTTCTACCCCAGCCACATCTGCAAAGGTGATTTTAGCAGATTCGCCTTCAACGTAAACCTTAGCTTTGCTCTTACCAATGGAAAGCGCACCTTGGGGGCCACCGCCACCACCACCACGAGCGAGAAAGAACTGCCAAATACCAATAAAAATCAGTGGTGGAATCACCCAACTTAAGAGGGTTGTAAACCAAGTATTCTTGGGTGGCGGTGTAGCAGCGAACTCAACTCCCTTTTCTTCTAGCAGTTTGGGTAACTCTAAATCAAAGATTGGTGTCGTTGCAAACACTTGAGCCGGTTCGGCATTTTCTGCTTTTAATTGGTAGATAATCTGGTTTTGACCAACGGAAACGCGGCTGACTTCCCCTTCTTGAACTTGATGAATAAATAAGCTATATGGAACACCAGTAGGGCCAGAAGCAAATAAACCAGGCAAAAATAAATTTAAGAGCAGGAATAACCCTGATACTGCCAGTAATATATTCGCAATGATCCGAAACCGAGGTGACTTAGGCTGTTCTTTAATTGCCATAGATTTTACCAATCCTTAAGAATGAAAACTAACTTGAATAATTGGGCATAGGGCATGGGGCATTGGGCATTGGGCATTGCTTTTCCCCTGCTTCCCCTGTTCCTTATTTCCCTTAACGCTTTGAGAAACTTGATTAAAGACTGGTCAAGAATGCTGGTATATTCGCCCAATCTGAGCAATGTCTACAACGGGCTGTAAGGCTCATGATGCTCGTTAGCCCTTGCATCTCTCTTTGGGAGAAGACTCGCTAACGGTAAGGCAAAGTTGTTCTAGCTTGTCTCGGTCTTCAAGTATACTACTTTTTCTCATAATCTCTCCCATTTAGCAATGTTTGCAGCATTTTTTTACTTATTTATGTAACTAAACTTAACAATTTAATTAATCTTTGTGAACTAACGAGCAAATACGGTTTACCGTACTCAAAAAATATGCAGAGATTGGGAGACGCAAATAGAAATCCCCCACGAAGAGTTATTCTGAAGCCTTGGCGGAGCTTTCTTTGCTCCACTCCTGAATTCTTCAATAATTTCACTTTGAACTCTGGAACTGCGTTCTCCATATATGCGGTTCCTCCTAGCCATTAATGTCCATCATTTGACCAGTGGGGGCGATCGCTAGATAATTTAATCACACCGTAAGAACGGCCAACCTGCCATAAAATAGAATTTTCATAACTCGTTCGTGGCTGATCGATACTAACTGTCGTTCCGCTAGCGTTTTTGATCTTTAAGGTTCCTGACCAAGTAATTTCCCAATCAATTGCTAATCTTTGGGTATGACGAGAGGTAAGAACAGGTCGAAAAGCAATATTATAAGCAGACACCATTTCTTTAGCAGCTTGGACAGAACCAGCATTGGTGTAATGTAGCCAATTAATATCTACATTAGGCATAGGTGGAACATTTTTGGCAGCAATTTCATTATTGCTAATACGGAAAGCATAGTGCATTAAATAAGCTCGTTCCGAGGGTCGAAATACTGAAGAGATATCAATATTAGCTCCGGCATTTTTTAAGGCTTGCTCAAAAGCTTGTACTTTTTGACGGAAGGGAGAAGCTAAATCATCAATTAAGTCGCTGTCTGGGAAAAAATTAACCCAGGCTTTTCCACTCAGTAGTTGTCTTAATTTTTTGGCGTATTCAGTTATGTTGTCTAAAGCCAACTCTAAATCAATGCCAAGCTTGGTTTTTGTTGTATTAGAAAGCTGTTGAGCTAACTCGGCTCGAAAATTGATGTCTCTTATTTTATAAGTTTCCGCTAGTCCTTTTGTACTGTTAGGGCCAAAGTCCCCATCAGCGACTAACGGCGGATTCAAACGACCGATCGCTGTTAAACTTTTTTGTAAGTCCTTGACCTCATTTTCTCCAAAGTTAAGATAGGCTAAGAATTTTTTCCCAGCATCGGTATAGATAGCAAAATAAATTGCAAAACCTTGTTCTAGCGCTTTTTTATAAGTAGCAGTATCGACAATTCCCGTTACTGTTAAAGCATTACTAGTCTGATAATCACGAGTTGCTTGAGCTGTAATATTCCCAAAATCTCCATCAACGGCAGCAATAGGGAAGTCGAAATCTAAAAGAAATTTTTGCCAAGCAACTACAATTAGCCCTTCGGATTTTTTCTGGAGGGTTGGAAGTTGCAAAGCTTGAAGTTTAAAGCTCATAGTTTTTATTGAATGAAATAATTGTTTTCATCTGATTTTTCTGTCACTATTCGTTGTACAATTTTAGTTAAGTTCGCTGTCAAATTTGGTATCTCTTACTTTATTAGAGCGATTGGAGTTTAATAAACGCTGTTTTGCAAAACCCACTTTAAATTATAACATCCGTAGTTATGTTAGCTTTTTGCAGGGATACTAAAAATAGGAAACAGCGATCTCTTTGACTTACCCCTCGCAGATGTTGACGAACGGGGTCAGAAACTGGAGGTTAGCCATAGCGAATTGTGTAGGCTAACAAAAACCACAAGCATCACCCATACTATTGTCAAAGATCCGCCAATTCTGATTTGGAATGAGGATACTTCTCGCGTTAGATAATAAAACCGAAGCGGGTATTCAAAAATTTCTAGCTATGATTAACCAAAATTGTATAAGCATAGCGTAGGCAAAGCCCGCCGTAGGCATCGCTCATCACCCTATATGTAGCGCATCTACCATTTTGGTCTTTCTGTGATATCTTACGGTCAGTCGCTACGTGTAATACGTTAATTAAATTCATCCTATCAGGTGAGTCTAATGGATGAGGTACAAGAAACAGGAAGTATTGTACCTTGAGGCTATAAATAAATGGTTGTTTAGCACCCCAATTTATAGGCTCAAAAATTAGGAAGTAGATAATGACTGTAAACCAAATTATTGGAGATTCAAAAAATCAGATTTTTGCAAACCTTGGGAAACATTTGTTTGGCTGGATGATGGTTACAAGTACCAGGAAATACGATAAAATTGTCAGCGATCGCAAACATTCTCTTTTTGCTAATCTCCAAGGTAAAGTGTTAGAAATTGGGCCCGGAACAGGCACTAACTTATCCTACTATCCTAAAGATATTCACTGGATAGGAATTGAGCCAAAGGCAGATACACATTCTTCTCTCCAAAAACAAGCCGAAAAACTGGGTTTAAATATCGACCTCCGCATTGGTAATGCTGAATGGTTAGATGCCGAAGATAATAGTATAGATACTGTTGTTAGTACATTGATTTTGTGTTCAGTGCCAAATATAGATTATACATTACAGGCAATTTTAAGAGTACTTAAACCAGGTGGACGCTTCTTATTTATTGAACATGTCGCCGCAGATCAAGGAAGTTTATTGCGACAAATACAAAATACAGTTAGTCCGATTTGGAAAGCAATAGGTGATGGTTGTCATCCAGATAGAGAAACTTGGATAGCATTAGGAAAAGCTGGTTTTAGTAGCATCCATTATGAGCGATTTGATGTGCAATTACCAATTGTTAGTCCTCATATTATCGGCGTAGCGACAAAATAAAAGTATGAATAAACCCCCGACTCAAGCCGTGGGGTTTATGAAGTTTTCCACCAGAGATTTTATGGATTCTCGCGCAGGAAAGTTTCAATATCATTTAGTTCCTGCTGATTGAGGCGGAATTCTCCAGCACCAATGATTCCTTCCACCTGCTTGGGATTGCGTCCGCCAACGATCGCCGCAGTCACCGCCGGATTATTTAAAGTCCAAGCGATCGCCACCTCACCTGGTGAGCGATCGTGTTGTTTACCAATGTGTTGCAACACCTCGACTAGCTTCAGGTTACGAGATAGACGTGGCTCCTGAAATTCACTATTGTTTTTGCGCCAATCATTATCTGGGAAATTAGCAACCCGCTCAGGTGTAATCGCACCTGTGAGCAAGCCAGATTGCATAGGTGAATATACAATCACACCTATATTATTTTCTTTAGAAAAAGGCAGAATTTCTTTTTCGACATCAGGCTTCACCAATGAATAAGGCGGTTGTAATGACGTAACTGGTGCAATCTTCTGGATACGTTGCAACTGTTCGACATTGAAATTGGAAACTCCGATATAGCGAACCTTCCCCTCATCCTTGAGCTTGGCCAGAGTTGTCCAGCCTTCTTCGATATCTGAGTCAGGGTTGGGCCAGTGGATTTGGTAGAGGTCGATGGTTTCAATGTCGAGTCGGCGCAGACTGGCTTCAACCTCCCGCCGCACAGAATCTGCTTTGAGACTGCGACCAATTTCACCCTTTTCATCCCAGATCATTGAGCATTTCGTGAAAATGTAGGGGCGACTAGATCGACCTTTGAGTGCCTTAGCAACAACCTCTTCAGAATGTCCTAAACCATAAATAGCTGCGGTGTCAATCCAATTAACGCCGAGATCAAGAGCGCGATTGATCGCTGCGATCGATTCCTGATCGTTTTGCTCTCCCCAACCAAAAGCCCATTCACCGCCACCAATTGCCCAAGCACCAAAGCCGATTGGGGTAATGTTAAGCTCCGAATTGCCAAGCTGTTTGGTTTGCATATCTACCTTCTTTAAGAATTTTTGAGTCAATTGTTACTTTACGCTGCAAATATTTTCTCAACAGCTATCTCAGGTGTGAATTACTACTGGTGCAAACACGACAGCCAATCACTCTTAAATGTTGTATTGATATACACTACTGATATACCAATAGGCTTGGGTTAAGGGTTATTGGTATAGATAATTGGTATTTGAAAACACGATTTATCCTAAATCAAAGGGTTTAAGACCCCTACCTCTACAGGTAGCGCCAGTTTCAGTCGGGGTTTAAATCCCCGTCTGAAAATGTCTTTAATTTTGAATTTTGAATTTTGAATTTTGAATTGTTAACGCGTCTCTACATCAGGATTTTGTATTGACTCGTATACTAAACTTGCTCAAAGATAGTAACATTTGTCAGTGTCGAGCAAAATAGAGAAGCTATATGTCAGAAGATTTAAAAGGCAAAGTTGCGCTGATCACAGGTGCAAACAAAGGTATTGGGTATGAGATTGCCCGCCAATTAGGTTCTAGAGGTGCTACTGTTCTTGTTGGGGCAAGAGATATAAGACGTGGTGAAGAAGCGGCGGATAAACTTCGTTTCAGCGAGATCCATGCCCGAACAATTCAACTTGATGTGAGTGACCAAAAAACAATCGACTCTGCGGCTAAACAAATCGAGAGTGAATTCGGAAAACTTGATATCCTGGTGAACAATGCTGGAATAATAAGTGATGGCGATCGCCTTCCACCTAGTCAAGTTGATATTGAAACACTGCGACATACTTATGAAACGAATGTATTTGGAGTGTTTGCAGTTACAAAAGCATTGTTACCACTTTTAAAGAAGTCAAAAGCAGGGCGAATAGTGAATTTATCAAGTAGTTTAGGTTCTCTGACTCAGAACTCCGATCCAAATTATGAATTCGCTGATTTTAAGCTTCTTGCTTATAACTCATCAAAGACAGCAGTGAATGCAATCACAGTTTTATTGGCTGCCGAACTTAAAGATACCCCAATTAAAATCAATGCTGCCGATCCTGGTTTTACAGCAACTGACATTAATCAATATCAAGGATATCGCACTGTTGAGCAGGGAGCGATCGCAGCAGTGAGACTCGCTACTTTACCAGATGATGGTTCTAGCGGAGGTTTTTTTGATGAAAATGGTGTGGTTCCTTGGTAAAAAGTAGAGGCTATTGGGCATGGGTTATTTCCCTTGTCCCATCGCAAGCTACATACAGCATCTCGTAGAGAGCGTGATTACGAATTACTAAATTTACCGAATATTAATTTCTTGAAGGTAATTTACTTCTTGAAGATATTCAACCTGAGTAGTTGAGCTTTTCGGGGCGAATAAATTTGTTCTTTTTGCAGAAGCTATCTTTTGATTGTCAGCCAGTACGCGTTGCTTTTGAGTATACTCATTCAATTTGACTTGAGCTTGAGCATAAACTAAAGTATCTTGGGGAATATTTCTGAGAAATTTTACGGCACGATTAAAATCACCAATAGATGCTTTTTTATAGGCTTTCTGTAAAAAGTAGGCTGCTCTGATCTGCCGCTTTCGATTGTATTCAGCTAACTTGTCTTGAACTAAAGCACCTGCATGGCTTTCTTGAGGAATTTGACGCAGATATTGTAAGGCAGCAGAAAAATCTTTTTCGGTAGCTCTTTCGTAAGCTTTTGTTAATAAATCTTGCGTCTGTATTTCAATGTTAACAGATGCTTTCTGAACTATTTTATCTGTTTTAGATTGCCAATAGAAAATCTTGGGAACTTTCGCAGCAGCATGAAGAACATCTGACCATCTGCTCTCATTAAAAGCTAGTTGTGCTATTTCATATTGCTGTGCAGCTACTTGCCATTGTTCTTGCCATTCTTCAATTGTGGCTTGCGCTTCTGGATAAACATTGCTGTGGGAAGGAATTGATTTAGCGAGTGCGATCGCTTCTTTCAAATCTCCTGCTTGATATTCTTTTGTTGCTTTAAATAAAGTATCTGTTTCTGAGTATGCAGGTGCAGTACTAGCTAAAGAATATACACTAAATCCCATCAATAATGAATTAGCCGCCAGCCCTACTTTCATTCCTGTTAATAACGGGGATGATTTTCTAGACGCAGGATTTTTCGCTACTTCTAGGGAAAATTGAGAATCTCCCTCTAATGTTTCTGATGGCTGAGGTTCCCAGATTATTTGTTTGAGTATCCGCAGCACTTCACCCGCAGACTGAAAGCGGTCTTGGTGATTATAGCGGATCATTTGGCTGAGAACAGCAGCTATATAATCGTTAACTGGCGTGTTTTGAGAACGCCAAAAAATTTCATTAGTAAAAGGATCGGTTTTTAATTGTAGTGGTTCTAGCCCTGTTAAAGCCTGGATAGCAATCATACCCAAAGCATAAATATCACTGTTGGGCTGTGTTTGACCAATAAATTGTTCTGGCGGTATGTATCCCAATGAAGTGACGGGAATTCTATAAATGGGCAATTCTGCACCGATGCCAAAATCGATAGACTGGATTGAGCCAAAGTCAATCATAACTAACTTGCGATCGCTATCACGTCTGATCAAATTTTCCGGTTTGATATCGCAATGGATCACGCCTTGAGAATGGACAAATTCTAGAATAGCTAAGACATCTATCAAAAATTCTACAACTTCGCTTTCACTCCACAGACACCCGAAATATTCGTCAATTGGCAATTCCGCAGTCAGCGCATGTCCTTCAATACACTCTTGCACTATATAAAATCGCTCGTTTTCTTCAAAGCAGGCGATGAATTCAGGAATTTGGTCATGGCTTCCCAGAAGCTTCAAGGTTTGGGTTTCAGTCAGAAACAGTAACCTCAACATATCCAAGTAGCCGGATTCGGAACTGCTAACTTTAATCTGCTTAACAACGCATTTGGGATTCTCTGGATAATCTACGTCTACAGCAATGTATGTTTCTCCAAATACCCCTGCACCGAGGCTTTGGACAACTTGGTAACGCCCTTGTAGTAATTTACCGATTATGTGGTTGGTCATGACCTGGTTACTCAGTAAGTCCTTTTATCTAGTGTTTCTGACATTCCCTCCTGTTTCCGGAACACTTTAGAAATAAATAACCAGAATTTTGATACTTTAAATACAAGTTAAAATTTGTTAAGTATTATTGCGTAGAATTAATTCAAGCTTATATCAAAATAAATACTTAAATATTTGCTTGCAAAGTATTAGCGATGCTACATTCTTAACTGGGATATTGATGTTTATAATAGTTGCCTTGTAGAAAAAATACCTTAAAATACTTAGTATTAATTCTTAGAAAAACCGCAAATTTAAATTTCTTCTTGGGTAAAAGTATTCTTCAATATCTTGCGGAAAATACGCTGAAGATGAAGGTATTTTCTGAACAAAAGACATCTGAGGACAACAGGAGAGTAATACTTACAGCAGGTACGCCACCGCACCCATTTATGAGAACGCTATTTGCCTTATGCTAAAGCGGAAAGTAAAAACAACACTTATGAAATTTGCACAAAATATTACTCGCTGCAAAGGCTTACTGAAAGCCCTGACTCTAGCAATCCTTGTATTGGCATCCGTAATGCCCCCAACTGTTCTAGCCAACGATAGTGAAAAAGCAACATTTAACAGCACAACCACACTCCAAACCATACTCAGCAGCAGTCATCGCTCCATTGCAAATCGTGACCGAGATAAGTACCGCCACCCAGCCCAGACCCTCGAATTCTTCGGTCTGCGCCCAAATATGACCGTAGTTGAATTGTGGCCAGGGGGCGGCTGGTATACTGAGATATTAGCCCCATTTCTAGCGTCCAAGGGACTACTTATAATTACTAACTTGACTCCCAGCACGAGTAAACCCGCTTTGGCTTTCCAAGAGAAGCTGGCAGCTAATCCAGAGGTTTTTGGTAAGGTCAAAGTCGCCCAAATCAATCCCCCAAATGAACTAACTCTAGCCCCAGATAATTCTGTGGATATAGTTGTTACCTTCCGCAATATTCACAACTGGGTCAAAGCTGGCTATGACGAGCAGGTTTATGCGGCGGCTTATAAAGCACTCAAGCCAGGGGGCATCTTGGGAGTGGAAGAACACCGCGCCCTTGAGGGGACTTCTTTAGAAGAGAGTATTAAAACTGGCTATATGTCTGAAGCTGGGGTAATTGCTGCTGTGGAGAAAGCTGGCTTTAAATTGGTAGGCAAATCAGAGATTAATGCCAACCCAAAAGATACCAAGGACTATCCGGGCGGAGTTTGGACACTACCTCCAACCTTGAGCCAAGGTCAAAAAGATAGGCAACGCTTTCTCACTATTGGGGAGAGCGATCGCATGACCCTCAAGTTCATCAAACCCAAAGCCTCCTAAGAGCGGAACAGGGAGACAACTGTTGCCTCCTGACATGAATAATTACTATTGACTGTGCCAATTTTAGATTTTAGATTGAGGATTTTTTAATCCAAAATCGTCAATCCAAAATCAGTTGACCCTTGTGGTCGGGATCAATCCAAAATCCAAAATTTAAAATCCAAAATCAGTTGACTTCTTCATCATGTTCAACCACCTCAGATTTATCTTGTAATGGCTTCACCACTCGCGCGATCGCTTCCTGAATAAAAGCTTTAATAAATTCATCTCTGCGATTAATCTGAAACTGTCGCTGTACAACTTCCGTCATTCCCCCATCACCCCAATCTTGGTCATGACGAAAATATTCAATAAAACTTTTACCGGCAATTCGCGTTAAATAAGCTGCTGTCACGCCTTGAATTGCTCTACCAATAATAAAGGTGGCAACATTGAGTTGCAACGCTGTAGATAATAATTGAATTGCTCCCTTAACAATGCCTAAACTAGCGATGGTTTTCGCTAAAGAAAGAGCTAATTCTCGTCCCCGTTCCATATTCAATTCACAGCCATACACTCTGCCAATTTCCACAACCATTTGAGCGTTGACTGCGGCTGTTGCCAATAAATCTACAACTGGTATCGGCGTGACTGATACCACACCAGCACCAATCCATTGAAACCGTTCTACGATTTTGTCAGCTTGACGGCGACGCTGACCATCGATGAGTTTTCGCGCTTCATCTCCCAATCGCAGAGATTGTAAAAGAATATTATCCGCCACCAAATCTTCACCTTCGGCGCGTAAAACAGCAGCCGTGCGCCGCAGCAAAGGAACAATATCCGGTTCCGGCTGGAAGGTTTCGCCAGTTTCAAGTTGTGCAGGTTGCGGATTCGCAGCGATCGCTACCACATCATTAGTAGCAATAAATCCCCGTACCCGTTGACGCAATCTTGCGAGGATGGATTCTTTATCTTCGTCTGTATATAAATCAGTTTTGTTGAGAACTAGGAGCGATCGCTTGCCAATTTCTGCCAACCCCCGTAGCGGCTCATATTCTGAGCGTCGTAAATCGTTATCTACCACGAACAACAGTAAATCTGCTTCTGTCGCCAGTTCTCGCGCCATCTGTTCGCGTTCCGTTCCCGCCACCCCTGCTTCTAAAATTCCCGGCGTATCCGTAATTAAAATCTTGCGTTCTAATCCCTTCAACCGCAGACAATAGGTTTCTCCAACCTGAGTTGTACCCATTGGTGCATCCACCTGACCAACCATGCGTCCCATAATCGCATTTACTAGGGAAGTTTTGCCAGCGCTCCCCGTACCAAATACCACTACTTGAATTTCACCTCGTGCAAGGTTGGCTTCAATCTCTCGCGATCGACTTAATAAAGCCTGGCGTGTGACTTCATCTTGAATTTGCGCTACCTGTTGCCGTACAGCCTGGAGAGTTGTAGAAGCTGCATCAGATTTAGCAGCCGGAATTTGTGCCGCAGTCGCTCGCTTCGGATTGCGACGCGATCGCTTTTCCCCGGATCTAATCACCAATACATAATAAACAAAAGCTGCAACCAAGGCTCCAATCAGGATAATCAGCAGCAACAGCAGTAAATTGCCTAGCAACGGCGAATAGGATAATTGCCAATAGAGGCGTGACAGGGAATCAATTAGCCATAGGGCTAGCCCCAAAATGACGATCAGACCGACAATCAGCGTTACTATGCGTGACAGAGGCATGGCTGGGAAAGATTAGTGAGTATTCAGTAGGCAGATGCTTCTAATATTAATAGTTTCGGTATTTTTTACCAGAGTAGTGAGAGGCAGGGGGCAGGGAGCAGGGAGCAGAGGGACAGGAGAAAACAGGCTTTCTTAATAAACCAACAACGCTCACTCCATTTTTTGCATCTTTAAAAAATTGCAACAATGTAAAAATGCAATTGTCTACATTATCGATATTTCGAGAAGTTTTAGTATGCAGACTATTACCAAAAAGTCAATAAATAATTCCTGGGCTGGTGCGATCGCAGAACCTGCAAAAGAATTTCCCCTTACTCAACTGTCAATTATTTCTGGCAAAATTCCAGATGGCTTGCGTGGCACACTTTACCGTAATGGTCCCGCACGACTAGAACGTGGTGGCGATCGTGTTGGCCACTGGTTTGATGGAGACGGGGCAATTCTCGGCATTCATTTCACAGATGCAGGAGTTACCGGAGTCTATCGCTATGTGCAAACAGCAGAATATCAAGCTGAAACTGAAGCGGATAGGTTTCTTTATGGTGTCTATGGTATGCATCCGCCAGGCCCCATCTGGAAGCGCTGGGGTCAACAAATCAAGAATGCAGCGAATACCTCAGTGTTGGCATTACCTGATAAATTATTGGCTCTATGGGAAGCAACAAATCCCTACGCTCTTGATTTGCAAACTTTAGAAACGAAGGGGTTGGATGATTTAGGTGCTTTGGATAACGGATTACCTTATTCTGCTCATTACAAGCGTGATGCACAAACAGGCGAGATTTTTAACTTTGGAATCAGTATCGGAAGTTCTGTACAACTGAATCTCTACAAAAGCGATCGCACTGGCAAAATTATCCAAAAAACTGCTTTTAAGTTAGATCGCTACTCGATAATGCATGATTTTGTTTTAACTCAAAGGTATCTGGTGTTTTTCATGCCACCGCTGCGGATGAAAATGCTGTCACTTTTGCTAGGTTTGACTACCTTTAGTGAATCTCTGTTGTGGGAACCTCAATTAGGAACCCAGGTGTTAATCTTTGACCGGGAAAACTTATCCTTAGTTAGTCGTGGCGAAACCGATCCTTGGTTCAATTGGCATTTTGGCAACGGCTATGAAGATGAAGACGGTTCTGTGGTTTTGGACATGGTGCGATATGCAGATTTTCACCAAACTAATGAGTATTTCAGAGAATTCGCAAGTGGTGAGACGCACACAGTAACTCAAGGAACATTGTGGCAAGTCCGCCTCAATCCTCAAACTGCTAAACTGACAGCAATGCAGCAAGTTGTCAACCGCAAGTGTGAATTTCCCGTAGTGCAGCGATCGCAAATTGGGCAACCTTGGCGCTATACTTATGTATCATTAATGCCCCACAGAGGGGATATAGACAAAGAATGGTTCGGTGCGATCGCCCGCTTCGATTACAAAACTGAAACCCTCACCGAAGCAGACTTAGGCGAAAACCGCTATCCTTCAGAACCCATCCACGCCCAAGATGCCCAAAACCCTGAGCAAGGCTGGGTGCTAACTGTTGTATACGATGGTAATACTCATAGTAGTGAAGTTTGGGTATTTGATAGCGATCGCCTGGATACAGAACCCGTTTGCAAACTAGGATTGCCTAGCGTCATTCCCCACAGCTTCCACGGCACTTGGAACCCAGCTTAACAATTCGACTGGGGAATGGGTAAGAAGCAAGGGAGCAGGGAGAAATCAATTCAAAATTCAAAATGACGCTCTCTACGAGACGCTAAAAGCGAACGCGGACTCGCTAACGCTGCGCTAACAAAATTCAAAATTGAAGACTGTGAGAGATACGGGGATAAGGAGAATAACTATGCCCCATGCTCCATGCCCCATGCCCAATCCCCAATTCACTCTAATCTTTGATAATTGCTAAGTGTAAAAACGTAGTATCCTACATATTGGTATCTAAAAATAAGTCCAAAATCATGAGGAGAAACTCTATAGCATTACTAGTTAGCGGAGTGATTGTCAGCTTTGGACTATCATCATTGTTAGCTCAAGCACAACAAAAAGTTTCTGATGCCCAAGTCGCGGCAATGGTAGAGGCGTTGCGACTAGCTGCACCGCAGACCGGCATCGCAAATGATGGACTTTACAGTGAATGGCAAGTTAAACCAGAAACCTTAAAAGGCTGGTCGAAATATTGTCTCAAAAAAGAACTAACTCCGACGCAGTTTGAAAATAGCCCCACGAAGGCACGCCAAGTTGTATCTTGCATCACGCGCCGTGAGTTTAACAAGCAATTTCTCGCCAGCAATAATAATGAAACCGCTGCTGTGCGTGGCGTCGCTTGCTGGTGGATGACTGGCAGCTATACAGGCTGCAACAGTGGATTTACTGCTACATATCTTCAAAAGGTTGTCGGTTTTTACCAGCAGCAGCGTTCAAAACCAGCAACTACTCCATAGATATCACCGAATTAATCGCCGCGATGTGGCAATAGAAATATGAGTAGAAAGTAATTTAGAGACGTAGTAGTGGTATGTCTCTTCAAGGGTTATGAAAAACGCATATTTAATTTCACCGAATATCTAATGATTAAGCGATCGCAATTAAGTAAAATCAACCCCTATGCGTGTATGTTGACTTTAATACAGAGTTTTAGCTTTAACCCAACTGTCTTGAGTTATATCTAAACAAGGGATTGTTTGAACTTTGCCAATGCTGTTAGAATGCCTTGATGTCAAAAAAGCAACATTTATTAAACAAAAAACTCGGTTGGTCTTTGGATGAGCGAGATCCAAAGTTCATAGAATCTCTGATGCCTCTGTTTGGCTTTTTGTATCACTACTATTTCCGAGTTCAAACTAGTGGCTGGGAGAATATTCCACCCCAGCAAAAAGTCTTATTAGTTGGTTCGCACAATGGGGGACTCGCGGCACCCGACATGGCAATGATGATGTACGACTGGTTCCGAAGATTTGGTGTAGAGAAACCAGTTTATGGTTTGATGCATCCCAAGGCTTGGCAGGTTAGCACGCCACTAGCGCAGATGGCCGCCAAGGCTGGAGCAATCATCGCCCATCCGAAAATGGCTTACACTGCCTTGCGCTCTGGAGCGAGTGTGCTAGTTTATCCCGGTGGAGCCGAAGATGTCTTCCGACCGCATTATTTACGTAACAAAATCTACCTTGCGGGGCGACAAGGATTTATCAAGTTAGCGTTACGGGAAAATGTGCCGATTGTGCCTGTGATTTCCTGGGGCGCTCACGATACACTCATTGTTATCGCTGACTGCTACAAAGTTGTGCAGCAACTCCACGAGTGGGGGATGCCTTGGCTATTAGGTATCGATCCAGAAGTTTTTCCAATCTATCTCGGACTGCCTTGGGGATTAGCAATTGGCCCATTACCCAATATTCCATTGCCAGTGCCCATATATACGCGGGTTTGTCCGCCAATTGTATTTGAACGCTACGGCCGTGAAGCAGCTAGCGATCGCTATTATGTCGATAAATGTTATGAATTAGTTGTTAGTCAGATGCAGCAAGAGTTAGATAACTTAATAAAGCTAACTGCTAAGACCAATTCTCTTTGAATAGTTATGAGTTAGAGTTTTGAATTTTTAATTTCTCACTCCTAACTCCTAACTCCTAACTCTTTTCCTAGCCGCCGCTAACTGGTGGAATCAACACAACCTCATCCCCATCTTGTAGTAGGGTATCTGGTTCGACAAATATCAAATTAATCCCAAAACGTGTTAAATCGCGCCATTGGGAGAGTTCAGGGTGTTCAGCTATGAGGCGATCGCATACTGCTTTGACTGGCATACTATTAGGAAATTCCAGCACTAGTTCCGAAACCCTAAAGGCTTCTTGATAAGCAGCGAACAATTTGACGGTAACGGTGATTACAGATTTAGACATAGAACATACTTTGGCAGTACGAGCAAGTGTTTTAATAATTGCCAATAATCTAAACAAATGTTCAACATACTTATGTATGTCTTGCTTCCCCGCCCCTTGTGCGGGAAACAGATCTAAGTATACGCTGTTAGGACTTGCTCTAAGCGTACTCCTACGCAGTAGCGTCTCTAAAAGTTGCTTGCCGTTGGCGTACTTCTGCAAGTCTCGCAGATAAGCCTCTAGTACCATTTTTTGGAAGTAAGCTACGCGTAGTAAAGAAGGCTTTACGCTGCACTATCGTCAATCTAAAATTGCAAATCTAAAATCCCAAATTGTTTGACTATTCAGCGTTGAGGATTTTTGGCACTTTGAAAAATTCGCCTTCCTGTTCAGGCGCACCGTTGAGAATACTTTCCCGGTCAGGATAGGGTTGCAATTCATCCTCTCGTGTGATATTGCTGACATCAATTGCGCGTGTTGTTGGCAGCACATTACTGACATCAAGTTCATTCAATTGTTCGATATAGTCCAGAATACTTCCCAACTGGGAAGTGAATTGTTTCTCTTCTTCTGGAGTCAATTCTAAACGAGCAAGATTAGCTACTTTGTGAACTTGTTCTTGGTCAATCATCTTTTTTTAGTTAGGAGTTAGAGACACAATTAATTGCGTCTGTACAGAAGTTAGGAGTAGAGACGCGATTAATTATCGCGTCTCTACAGGAGTTAGGAGTGATTGATTAATAATTCCTAACTCATCACTTTTAGAAGAATACGTCAATTTGCGATCGCCCGGTGGTTTTCAGCCAGTTTTGAGCTTCGACATAGTTATTGGGGGCCATGCGAATCGCACGAATCCAATAATCTGCTGCTTGGTCAAAAAGTGCTTCGCCAGCCTCGTTATCTCCAGCTTCTTTTTCTTTTTCGCCTTGGTAGTGATAAATCACAGCAATGTTGTTCAAGGCTTGGGGCATACGTGGGTTTAACTCAATTGCCTGGTGATACAGTTCTAAAGCCTTGTTGTGGTCGCCATTGCTGGCATAGATTAGCCCCATATTGTAGAAAATATAGCCGCGATCGTTGGTATCTTCCTCTAGTGTTAGAGCTTCTTCATAATATTCCAATGCCTCAGCATATTCCCCTTCCGCTTGGGCCGACATACCATCTCGATAATAAACAAACGCTTCTTTAGCTTTTTTGTTGGTTGGCAGGATCTTCAGAATGATATCCGCCATCACAGTAAAGGATTTGTCAATAAAATTATCGTTTTTTTGTGTTCTTGGCATATTTGTCTCTGGGTATTGGGTATTAGGGCATTGGGCATGGGGCATGACGCCTGGAGGAGGGACAAGGTAGACAAGTCAGAGGGGGGAGACAAGGGAGAGACTTGTTCAATAATTCCCCCTTGTCCCCTTGTCCCCTTGTTCCCCTATTCTCCCGCCCCTCATCTCTCTCATTTCCCCAATCCCCTAGTTCACTCAATAGTTAATTTAACTGATTTGCGGGGGCATTCTTCTCGCTGAGGGGTACGATACATTCTGAACTATTATGTCGAGAGTTGTTTACCAAGGTGCTAACTGGATATGCAATCATTGCTGGCGCTGGATAGGGACGCAATAGCTGCTGTAGGGTTTGGGCCGTTTGCACTTGGGAATCTAGCCATAAATCGTAATCTTGTGGCTCTAGAATCACTGGCATCCGCTCGTGGATGGGTTGGAGTAATTCGTTAGCTGCCGTTGTCAAAATTGTACAAGAGATTATTTCTTCGTTAGCAGGCGATCGCCATCTCTCCCACAAACCTGCAAAACCGAAGGGTTGCCCATCTTGAAGACGAAAATAAAATGGCTGCTTCTTACCTTGTTGGCGTTGCCACTCATAAAAGCCATCAGCTAACACTAAACAGCGTCTGTGCTTAAAAGCCGAACGAAAAGCGGGTTTTTCGGCAACAGTTTCGGCCCTAGCATTAATCAGCTTTGCCCCCATTCCTGCATCTTTCGCCCATGACGGAATTAATCCCCAATGCAACTGCTTAAATTCCCGCTTTTCGCTTTCGGGATTTTGCAACACTGTCGCCACCATTTGCGTAGGCGCAATGTTATATTCGGCTGCCAAATCGGGAACAGACTCGACATGGAAAACTTCAGACAATCCTGCTGCCGACTGATTTAGAGTAAATCTTCCACACATAGTTTTATTTTCGACTACTAACTACATTAAATGTCTCAATCTAGAATCTCAATCTAGAAATAAATAATGCTTTTTTTTATTTTCTCGAATAATTTCCTGTAGTACGTTCAGATACTAAATACAAAAAAAATATCCGGTTTTGGGAAAATATTTTGGTAAAATATTGTATTTTGAACCTTCACTTCTCAACATATTCCTAACTGGATTTTAACATGGAACTACTGCATCTGTACGATTTTTTACCTTCTGGACATGGTTATAAGATACGTCTTTTATTGACACAACTAGGTATGCCTTTTGAGAGGATAGAGCTTAACATCTTGAAAGGCGAGACTCGAACACCAGAATTTTTAAGTAAAAATCCTAACGGTAAGATACCTGTTCTGGAAATCGAGCCAGGGAAATATTTGGCAGAATCAAATGCCATATTGGTTTATCTGAGTGAAGGTACAGAGTTTTTACCTTATAACCGCTTTTTACGAGCGCAGGTGCTGCAATGGTTATGTTTTGAACAATATAGCCATGAGCCTTTTATTGCTACATCAAGATTTTGGATTTCTATTTTAGGTAAAACTGAAGAATATAGTGAAGCTATCAAACAAAAACGTGAACCAGGCTATGCAGCACTTAACTTGATGGATAAACACTTAACTTCTCAAGATTTTTTTGTAGGAGAGCGTTACACGATTGCTGATATCGCCTTGTTCGCTTACACTCATGTAGCTGATGAAGGTGGGTTTGATTTAATACAATATCCTGCTATCCAAGCTTGGATAGAAAGAGTCAAAACTCAACCAAGGTATATCAGCATTACACAGGCATGAATCAATTCAAAATTCAAAATTAAATTCAGCCACAAGGGGTGGGGTTTCTACCTATCTTGGGAAGCAAGGATTCTTTCGCCCACAAGGGGCGAGGTTTTAAACCTTCACTTTTTTCGTAAAAATTAATTTTACAAGTTTATATCTCTCCTTTCTTGCCTCTAGTAGAGAATCTACTAGGTGGAATGTATGCTCACAGGAGATAGCAAAGTCTTCAAAAAAAGTATTTATTATTAAGTAGCAGTTAGGTATTCGTATCAATTTCCATCAGCTTTTGCCGAGAGGAAAAACCTGACTTAATTCTGATATAAGACTTGGGTACATCAAATTTATCTGCTAGTAGTTTAATTAACTCTTCATTAGCCTTACCATCAACTGGAGCCGATTTTAAATAAACAGTCAGACTGCCATCAGGTTGTTCTTCAATTTTTTGCTGTTTTGAATTAGGTTTAACCTTGACTTTTTTTTGCATAACCTATTCCGTGTAATTGTCGCAGCCACAACCAGCCTAAAACAGAACCCAATACATAATGAGGAAAATCCCACCAAACAAAGGTGGTACCAAGTAACAATTTACCTATCAAAGTGGCACGAATTTGCTCTAATAGTGGCGGATGCCAAAGTTGCAAGAATTCTAGTATACAGGTAATCACAAAAACCCATATAGGAATTTGGATTACTGCTGCCCAACTTCTGAAAAAGCAAAATGCGAACAGACACCAAAATATTTCGTAAAATACAGCTGCTCCGTAGTCATTAAACCAGTGATGGGCAGGCCCATTATAATACTTAAACAAAAACCCTATTGGTACAACGATGAGCACAGAAATAATAATAAATATTGTTTGGTTACGGTATCGAAGCATTTTCTATAGACTAGAGACTAAGCAAAATTTTAGCAACGGAATGACTATAAGTCTCGGCTGGGTACTAGGGAAGAAAATATAAGTAAGATTTGTTTAGCGTCTGAATCGCCATTCAAATTTTCAATAGTCCCCAATTTACGCGCTCTGGTTTGGCTTCAGTCACATTTCAATCCTACATAGGCTATTGCTCCAAATACAGAGTTGGGATGTATTGATCTATAGGGAAGCAATATATGACTAAATATTCATGTTTATCATCCCACAGCATAGAGAAATGTTATTTTGTAATTAAACATAATAGTTCTTTAACAAAAAAAGATATTTAAACCTAACTTCATGACAAACACCATCAAGCTAAAAAGCTGGCGAAATCAACATTAACCAAACAAATCAGTAGATTTGAAAAAATATTTAATTTCAGGTTTACAGACACATATCAATGTATTATAAATCGTATTTATTAAGGATTTTGAAGATTTGGTAAAAAAGCTCATGTAACATCATACTTCATGATAATTAAATAATTACAGTATAGGTTCAAAAAATTGGCAGCAAACCAAAGTATTTGAGCTAATTACTCAATAATTTGCGTAATCAATTAAGGGATTTTCAGAAAATAAATTATCTGATTTTGTAGGGTAGGCGTTTCGCTTGCGACTGTGGGCTGACCGGAAAAGTCAGCCCACAGTAAGTAGTTGGATATTTTCTCTTGAGAAGTTCCTAACTAAATAGTTAATGTTTTTTAACATGAGATTATGCAAATTACAAGTAATCTACATTGAACTGATAAATAGTTCTTTGATTAATGCTGAACTTACGTATTTAGTGAGAAATTTAGGAGAGATAAGATGGCTTTCGGTACTACAAATCCTGACACGATAAATGGGAGTTCGGGAAATGACACCATAGTTGGTTGGGCTAGTGGTGGTAACGCCAATAGTACCTCCGGTAACGATATCTTGAATGGTTTGGCTGGTAACGATTCCCTCGCAGGTGGGACTGCAAACGACAGTCTAAGCGGTGGAGATGGCAATGATACACTTGATGGGGGCACAGGAAACGACACTTTAAAAGGTGGTGCAGGCAGTGACATATTCAAAGGCAGTCAGGGTAACGACAACATTGATGGTGGAGATGGCATTGATACCGCAGACTATACTCAACTAGGTCAAACTATTACCTTATCAGGTGTTGGAACTATTCAAAAAGCTGGGGGATTGGGAAAAGACCTACTCTTTAAAGTAGAAAAGGTTATTGCTAATTCTAAGGTTGCCAACAATACCATAGATGCATCCCAATCTTTGGCTGGGGTATCTATCGCCGTTAACCTGCAAACCCAAAGTTTGGCTGCCAGTAACGTTCCTGGTTTAGGAACATTGTCATTTACCGCAGTCAACTTTGATAATGTCATCGGCACAAATGGAAATGACAGCATTGCTGGTGACAACCAAAATAACCGATTATCCGGTAATAATGGCAATGACACACTTGATGGAGGTGTAGGAAATGACACTTTAAAAGGTGGTGCAGGCAGTGACATATTCAAAGGCAGTCAGGGTAACGACAACATTGATGGTGGAGATGGCATTGATACCGCAGACTATACTCAACTAGGTCAAACTATTACCTTATCAGGTGTTGGAACTATTCAAAAAGCTGGGGGATTGGGAAAAGACCTACTCTTTAAAGTAGAAAAGGTTATTGCTAATTCTAAGGTTGCCAACAATACCATAGATGCATCCCAATCTTTGGCTGGGGTATCTATCGCCGTTAACCTGCAAACCCAAAGTTTGGCTGCCAGTAACGTTCCTGGTTTAGGAACATTGTCATTTACCGCAGTCAACTTTGATAATGTCATCGGCACAAATGGAAATGACAGCATTGCTGGTGACAACCAAAATAACCGATTATCCGGTAATAATGGCAATGACACACTTGATGGCGGTTTAGGTATTGATACTTTGAATGGGGGAGCAGGTGACGATACTTACATTGTTGACACTACTCTTGATACCATTACAGAGGCTGCGAATTCAGGCATAGATAACGTCCGGTCTTCTGTCAACTACACACTAGGAGCCAATCTGGAGAACTTGAGGCTCAGAGAAGGTGGCAACATTACCGGGATAGGTAACAGTTTTAACAACTTTCTTTTTGGTAATACTTCTAATAACACTATAAATGCGAGAGCAGGCGATGATACCCTAGACGGTAATAATGGCGATGATATCCTCAATGGTGAGGACGGCAATGATAGCCTACAAGGTGGGCCGGGCAATGAAATACTCAATGGGGGATCTGGAAACGATATCCTCATCGGTACTTTTCCTGGTAGTCCATTTCCACCTGGATTAGGGGAAACTGATACCTTAACTGGCGGGGCTGGGGCAGATAGATTTATTCTAGGGGATGCTGTAAATGTTTTCTACGACGATAACAATACTACGAATCCTGGTTTTGGAGACTTGGCTTTTATTACTGACTTCAACTCTAGCCAAGACCGAATTGAACTCAACGGATTTTCACAGGATTACCGCTTGCAAGTTGTTGGAAATAACACACGAATATTCTTAGACAAACTGGGAGCAGAACAAGATGAGATCATCGGTATTGTGCAGGGAGTAGTGGGTCTGACACTTGATAGTGACAGCTTCACTTTTCTATGAGCGGAAAAATACTAGATAAAGTACAAATAATACACTTGCCAGCCCTGAAGGGTTATCTTGCCTGAAGATGGCGGAACTTTCTCTGGTAACAGTTTTAATCCTGATTTTTCTTATACACTAGGAGTCAGTTTTGCATAAAAACTTTGCCAACTTAAGAAAGTACTAATTTCAGAATACAGATTCGAGGATACTTTTCCTCGTGGCTAGGGGAACACGGCTGCGTGTTCCCCTTTGTCCGACATAAGACTATTTACAAGCTAGTACTTATCTCCAGGGGCAACACATCTTAATTATTTCTAATTGATTAGCGTTCTAAAATTATCTTGATAATTGCAATTTTGGGTAAATGATAGTCAAAACTAATCACCTAGACAAATTGAATCGTCAATAGTTGCAATAAAACCGATGAAATCCCTTAAAAGTCCTTCATCCAGCTTTTCTAATTTTCAAGCACCAGAACAAACTCCTCAATTGGCCTATAGACCGTTTGGTGGCCAAACTCAAAAAGCTTCATTCTCTACGCCCGTGACACAAACGGACGTAGAGAATGAAGCTTTTGCAGAAGAAAAGATGGAAGTAACTGGATTGGAATTACAAGCCAAGCATCGGACGATTACGCCAGAGGGACAAGAACGGCTGACTGTATTGCAAGCCAAGATGGAGCGATCGTTGAATTCTCGACTGGAAAAAGCAACTCGATTTGGTCATAGCTTTGCCAATATTCCAGTCAGAAGACCAGATACACCAACACCAATTCAGGCAAAACTGACGATTGGGGAACCTGGAGATAAGTACGAGCAAGAAGCTGACCAAACGGCGCGTCAGGTGATGCAAAAAATTCATCAGCCACAGAGTGAGCAACTTCAGCGAGAAGAATTACCTGATGAAGATGAATTGCAAATGAAACCAGAGGGCAGTATTCAGTGCGAGGAACTGCTAGAGGAAGAAAAAGTACAAATGAAATCTTGGGGAGAGACTCCCTCGTTGCAACGGGAGGAACTACCAGAGGAAGAATTGCAAATGAAGCCGCTTGATACTTTATCCCAGATAGTGAATGAGGTAAAATCCCCAAGCAAACCACTTGGACATGACATTAGTCGAATATCACTGCGGCCTCCACAAACAAAACTGACAGTTAACGAGCCTGGAGACATTTATGAACAGGAGGCTGATAGCGTCGCTCAGTTGGTGATGCAGAGGATGAGCGAACCTGTGCAGTCTATCCAACGGGAGGCATTATCAGAGGAAGAAGACCAATTACAAATGAAATCCCTGGCGGATTCCATTACTCCTTTGGTGCAGCGTCAGGGTGGAGGAAGAACAGCAGCAACATCTGAGCTAGAAACTTCTATCCAACAAGCACGTGGAAATGGGCAGCCGCTTGCAGATGATATTAAGCACCCAATGGAGCAAGCATTTGGGGCTGATTTTGGCGGTGTCCGGGTTCATACTGATGCTCAATCTAATCGCTTAAATGAATCTATACAAGCTCGTGCTTTTACCACAGGGCAAGATGTGTTCTTCCGTCAAGGCGAATATTCTCCTGGAAGTGATGCAGGCAAGGAATTACTGGCTCATGAGTTGACGCACGTTGTCCAGCAGAATGGCAGTGCAGTGCAGCCGAAATCTCTTTATGTAGCACCAAAAGAAAATAAACTTCAGACAAAAGTGCCGACAACCTCTGCGGGGTATGGGCTAGCTATCCAACTGCGAGAGAATTTCCAAAAACCAAGTGACGAAGATAACCAAAAAAATTTAGAATCCAAAACTGATACGAAAAACGGCGAACAACAAAATCAGGCTACGACAGAAAAACACCAAGCTATCCCCACACCCCCAGATGATGGTGGGAACGCGGCAACAGATCCACCTCCGACAAAAAAGGTTGGTGCAGCAGTAACTCAGAAACAGGTTGAGGTTGGGGGTAATCAACCAAAAGAGCCTGAGTCAAAAGATACCAAAGCTAATACAGAGAAGGTCGATTCTCAACAGCAAGCTCAAAGCAAAGGAGCAGATGTAGCTAAGGGAGCCGCAGATTTACCTGGAGGAAACGCAGGGAAAGCGATCGCCGGATTACCAGGAGCAAATGTAGCCATTACAGCAGATGATGGTAAAAAAGCTCCCACTTCTCCTGAAGATGACCCAGCATTTCAAGCGGTAGTCGGCACAACAAAAGAGGTTGCCGGACAACAGAAAAAACACTCACCTGCCAATAGCAAAGCCCAAGAAGCCCAAGCAGCAGCCCAACCCCCAGGTAATGAAGTAGACAGCAAAGCGCAAGCCAATCAAGTTGGGGAGATGCAACAAGCCCCAACACCAGGATTTGACGCTGCCGCCTTCAAAGCCAAATTGATGGAGCGCATTGCTGATATGGCTCCCAAGAACTTGGAAGAGGCAGACAACTTTAAAAATAACAACAAACTTGACTCTGTGAAAGGCGATTTGAGTGGTCAAGTTAAAGAAGAACAGAAAAGTTCTCAGGGTCAGCTAGAAGAGAAAACCAAAGAAAAACCTGATGCCAGTGGGATTGAGGCTAAACAAGTAACACCACTGCCAAAGAATGAGCCAGGGACAACGCCAACAGGCGTTGATGCAGATAAAGCTGCACCCAAATCTAAAGGACAAGGTGAAGTCGAGGCACCACTGCAAGATGACAGTAAAAAACTTGACCAGCAGATGAAAGAGGCGGATGTTACCGAGGAGCAATTGGCAAACTCCAATGAACCGGAGTTTCAAGGGGCACTCGCAGCCAAGAAAGATGCTCAAACCAATGCACAAGAAGCGCCGCCACAATATCGCCAGCAAGAGCAAGGGATACTCGCAACCGCTCAAGCTACGGCAGAAGCTACAGCCCAGCAACATTTGCAAGCAATGCACGGTATCCGTACCCAAAACTTGGGTCAGGTAGGGGAGCAGCAGATTGGAGCCAAGAGCAAGGATGAGCAAGCACGGGCAAAAGTTGCTGGTGATATTAATAAGATTTATGACAAGACCAAAGGCAAAGTTGAGAAAACCCTTGGTGAACTAGACGGGCAAGTTATACAAGCCTTTGATGCTGGTGCTGCTGATGCCAAAAAAGCCTTCGAGGATTACGTTGGCAAGCGAATGGACGATTATAAGAGCGATCGCTATAGTGGCTTTTTTGGACCATTAAAATGGCTGAAAGACAAATTGTTTGGTATGCCCTCAGAGGTGAACGCTTTCTATCAAGAGGGACGACAGCTTTACATTAATCAGATGGATGGTGTGATTAACAAAGTTGTCGCCATTATTAGTAAGGGACTTACCCAAGCCAAAGCAGAAATAGCCAATGGTAAGCAGGAGATTCAGAATTATGTTAACCGACTGCCGCAAGACTTAAAAGGGGTCGGTCAACAAGCAGCCGCAGATATTGACAGCAAATTTGAAGAATTGCAACAAAGTGTTGACGATAAGCAAGATGAGCTAATTGACACCCTAGCGCAGAAATATCAGGAGAATTTGGAAGCTGTTGATGCCCGCATTGAAGAGATGAAGGCAGCAAATAAAGGTTTTATTCAAAAAGCTTTCGACTTCATCGTGGGAGTCATCAAGACGATCATTGAACTGACCAAAATGCTTTTGCAAGTGCTAGCGCGAGTTGCTGGCGTAGTTGGGCAAATCCTCAAAGACCCGATTGGTTTCTTGACTAATTTGATCCAGGCGGTGAAACAAGGCTTCCTCAACTTCATGAATAATATCGGGAAGCACCTCCAGCAAGGATTAATTGGCTGGCTGACAGGCACAATGGCAGAAACTGGTATTGAAATGCCAGAAAACTTCGACCTCAAAGGGATCTTTAGCCTAGCAATGCAGCTTTTAGGCTTCACTTATGAAGCAATTCGTGCCCAAGCTGTGAAACGATTGGGTGAAGAAAAGGTCGGCCGCTTGGAACAAACTGTTGATGTATTTCAAGTCTTAGCCAGTGAGGGTGTGGCTGGGATGTGGCAGTTTGTCCAAGAGAAGATGGGCGACCTCAACGCCTTGGTGATCGAACCCATCAAGAATTTTATTATTGAAAAAGTGATTACAGCAGGCATTGAGTGGATTCTCAGCCTGTTGACCCCGGCTTCAGCATTCATCAAAGCTGCTAAGGCGATTTATGAGATTGTCAAATTCTTTATTGAACGTGCCCAGCAGATTGCCGATTTAATTAATGCGATACTGGATGCTATTGGTGCGATCGCTAGTGGTGCGATCGACCAAGCAATCAAGGGCGTTGAAAATGCCCTAGCGAAATCTTTACCAGTCGTCATCAGTTTCCTAGCAAGTCTTTTGGGCTTAGATGGAATTGCTGGCAAGATTCAGGCAATCTTCCAGAAGCTGCGGAAACCGATGGAAAAAGCAGTTGATTGGGTAATTGATAGAGGTGCGAAGGCGTTTAAGAAAGTTGGTAACAAAGTTAAGAATAGCAAGTTTGGTAAGAAGGCTGGAGAACTGAAAGATTCGGCGAAGGAAAAATATAAAGCCGGTAAGCAATGGGTTGAGGATAAGAAGGAAGCTGGTCAGCAATGGGTTGAGAATAAGAAAAAATCCGTTAAGGATAAGTTTGATAACTTTGGCAATAAAGTCAAGGATAAGTTTGGGTTTGGTAAAGATAAACAGAAAGGGAAGCAAGCCAAAAATGGCAAAGCTAATGAGCAGACTGACAAGCAAAAGCAGACGATTGTTGCTCAAGCTGTCACCGATGCTGAACAGATTCTCAACCAGCAGAGAGCTACCCCTGATACCATTAAGGCAAAACTCCCACAACTAGAATCAAAATATGGACTCAAATCAGCCAAGCTGAAAAAAGACAAAGAAGGCGCTTATTACATCAAAGTTAAGATTAATCCTGAAGGCGATACAAAGAAACGCAAATTGGATGAAACTGATGAACCAAAAGGTGCGTTTGCTTTATATAGAGGAATTCATTTCAATAAGAATTGGAATCAAGAAGATTATAATGCCCAATTAGAGAAAAAACTAGTAGGCGAACCTACTTTCAGTGCAGCAGCGCGTGAAATAGCAGGGAGCAAAAAACCGGATGGTTCTGATGTTAGTAAATCTGAACTAGAAATAGCAGCACAACTTGTACGTGAGAAAGTAGAAACTACAAAAGATGCCAATAGCATTCGACAGTGGTGGGGAGATAAAAAGCACATATTTGATAATTTATTCTTGGCTATGATTCAAGACTATGTTAATAGACAGAAAATTTTTGAAGCAGAACTTAAAAAGGCAGAAAAAGGTCAATACAAAGACTTAGAATTCATTAGTACACCGATTATATCTACCTCGAAAAATGCAGAACACGCAGCTAGATATGCTTTTGGAGAAAAAGGAACATTAAAAGAAAATCAACGCACTACGGGAGATATTGTTGGTAGGCTATTTATATATCTGTTTACAGCTAAAGAACTGGTAGACCAAAAAGCAATCAATATCCAAGATTTACAAAACCAGGGTAAGGTTAAAATTAAAACTAGAATCCTCAACGAAGCTGAGGTAGCATTTACTGGTAGTGTCCCAGGAGAAAACCTTGTTGCTCAAGATGATGCTCAAATGAGTGAAGGTCCTCAAAGATTGGGAGCCAGAGCAAACCAAACCGCACGCCAAAAAGCTCAAAGTCAAGGTGGATTACGCGAATGGGAATCTTAAGCCATCAAGATTTTTGTGAATTTGTAGCACAAGAGGTTGAAAAAATTACCTTATTGTCAGTATCAGAACGTCGGATTGGCGTTTCTGAATATGCAACTGATGTCATTCACTATATTCAAAGAGATTTGAATACTGTTAAGAGTTTGATTAGTGAAGAAAACTTAACCTGGGAGAAGGCTACAAAATCGATCACAGAGTTGATATTAGAAATTACTTCATTATTGTACGCAGTTGGAGCCGAGCATACTGTGTGGCGGCATTGGTCTTCTTTAACAGCATTCGGAATGTTTCTTCAAGGTCAAATGATCCAAGCCGCTCAATATGCAGCTCTTGGGGGAGAGTGGGATTTTATCCAAAGCCTCCCAGCAACACCTGTAAAGAGTCAGCAAATATCAGAGCAGGTTTTCTGGATGTTGGTCAAAGGGAATTTTACTGCTGCTAATCTACCAGAAAGTACAAGTAATGAAGAAGATAATGCTTGGCTACAGCTTGCTCAAAGTATCCCAGTCCAAGACCATAGTCAGACAGAAGAAGCTTTGAAGGAGATTGCAAATTTTTGGATGGCAGAAGATGAAGATGAGTGGATGAATTTTCATCCCCGTAGTTATCCAGACTTTGAAACACCCGTCTGTGCAGTCGCGGCTTTAGCTCGTCATTATGGCTTTACACCCATTTCCATAACTCCTGAGCAATATAGCTTTTTGGAAGCGGGTCTAGCTATATCTGAACCTTCACCAATGTTTCCCAACATCTTTTATTTACCAGAATCTTCAAAAGTATCGGCTGTTTGAGATATGCCATTAATCATCAAAAATCGCCGTGTCTCTGTTGAAAATTTGGCAAAAGTTTATCCTAATGCAGTTATTATTGATGTGACTTCCCGTGGTTCTGAACCTTGGATTCGCTTTAGTCCTTTTTATCCTCACGCAGGAATACCTATTCCCTTCTCACCAGGACAATTTAGCATGACGGTGGAAGGTATTTGGCAGGGTTTAAAAGTTTTTGAAACCTCAAACATAGACCCTAGCAAATTTTTAATTTCTGAGATGAAAGGTATCAAGCGTTCAGCACGGAAGTATGGCAAAGTATTGGGTCATCGTATTGGTTTAACAGGTGATAAACTACTGTCCTACCAAGAAGCGCGACGGCAAATATACTTACCTTCCTATCGATGGGTACTAGAGAACCGTGTTCAAGACTTAATCTACAAATTAAAAGAACTTGTAGCACATACAACTGTCGTTTTACTAGATTACGAAACTAACTATGACATAAACAACTTGTCACGCCCTTTATCACACGCAGGTTTGATTAAACTATACCTGGAGGATAATTGGCCGACTGAAATCTAGAACAATACAGATAATATAGCGGTTCTTGCTTGGGTGCAGTACAGTTTTGACCTCTCTCCTTTTAGGAGAGAGGCTTTGAATCTTACTCCCCAACGCTAGAAGGGAAGGGGCTGGGGGTTAGGTCTGTATTCCATGCAATTGGGAACCGCTATATATTTACATGACAGCGATCTATGGTAGTGTCTCACCAGAAGTAGCGATGCCTACGGCAACCCGTTCGCGTAGCGTCTCCGACAGGAGAAGCGGGAACGCTAAAATTGAAGGGTAGTTAGACATTTGTTTTTTTGCTAGTCCCTAAGCAGAAGTCATAGTAACAATTGCCACTATGACTACTACTGTGGTTGAGTATTTCTGAGTCTTAATTTAAATTCCCAACTAAACCTTTGCTTCCAAAGATTTGAGTAACTCGGTATTCACGCCTGATTCACGAGTTAGGGCAATTTTGCCAGTGCGGGCGATTTCTTTCAAACCAAATTTTTGCAACACTTGCACGATCGCTACCATTTTACCTGGATCTCCCACAACTTCTAAGGTGAGAGAATCTTCCGCCACGTCCACGACTCGCGCCCGGAAAATCTGAGACAATTCGATCACTTCTGAGCGATTGCTGGTACTAGCATTCACCTTCAAAAGCATCAATTCCCGCTCGACACAAGGAGTTTCGGTAATATCCTGGACTTTCAGGACATTGACTAACTTGTACAGTTGTTTGGTGAGTTGCTCGATCACGCGATCGTCGCCAGGGACAACCATTGTAATTCGAGAGACTCCTCCTTGTTCAGCAGGACCAACAGCAAGGCTTTCAATATTAAAGCCGCGACGCGCAAATAAACCAGATATGCGGGAAAGAACACCCGCCTCATCTTCTACGAGAACTGAAAGGGTATGTTTCATCTTCGCCAACAGAGGCTAGAGCAGGAATTGAGTAACGCAGACACTAGCTAAGGGCAATGCTAGACCTACTACCGCACTAAATTTTCAGTGCGACCTCCTATTGTAAACTTAACCGTTGCACTCGTTGCATTCTCAATCGAGAAATTGTCTAGAAATCATACTGCAAGCAAGAATTTCATTGAATATATCTTTTTATTGGCAGATGCAGCATTTGTTTAAAGCTTTTATACTCAGATTTTATAAGCCGCTAATAGGAGAAAAGTTTTATGGGTTGGTTAAAAAGATTGTTTGGAATGGAAAAACCTGAAAATGCAGAAGTAAATCCGGCTCCACAGGCTGTACAGCAAGCTCCTAGTGCTAATGTTGCTACTGCTACGCAATCGATACCCCCAGAACGTCTGGGTTTAAGCGGAGAATATGACCAAAGTGGTTTAGCAAAGCGGGTAGCGTTAGCATTCGATCAAGACCCCCAACTCGACGATGTCGATACTCTTTGGGTGGCTCAGACGGGTAGCACTGTAGTGTTGAAAGGAAAAGTCCCCAGTCAAGAAATTCTCAATAAGATGGTTTCTGTGGCGCGTTCTGTAAATGGTGCTACAGATGTTGACACTAACCAAGCGACGATTGGCTAGTTACTGCTGATGCGATCGCACCCCCCATTGCATAATATTTAGGGAACAACCAATGGTTGGCGGTCGCCAATCCATCTTTCAATCCAATCTAAAATCGCTTGGTTAACTTGTTCTGGACATTCATCATGGGGACAATGCCCTACATCCTCTAGATTCAGCAGTTCCAACTTCTCGTTATATTGGGCAAATTGGCTAGCTAGTGCTGGCGGCACAAATCGGTCTTTTTGTCCCCAAATTAAAAGCATCGGAATTGTTAAGGTTGGTAATACTGTCTTGACACTGGGACTAAAATTAATTCCGATCGCAGCTTTGAACAAAGCACTAAACGCCCTTGCAGAACCCCGGTCTTGGGGAGGCCCTGCTAAAATTTCGATCAGTTCATCGGTAATCGCCTCTGGGTTAGCGTAGGCGAGACTAGCCCAGCGACGCAGCACCCCAGGACGGCGCACGAAGTTAAATACAGGTTTAAGTATCAACGGTGAAGCGACAACATTTTTAATTGCTGTTACCAGTGGGCGCAGCATAGGAGGAATTGCTTCTTGTTCTAATGACGGGTCTGGTAAACTCATCATCACCATACCCAGCACCATATCAGGGTGAGTGGCTGCGGCGGCCATAGATATTAGTGAACCGTTGGAATTGCCTATTAATATCGCTGGTTGACGGATAAATGTTTTCCAGAAATCGTAAACCTGTTCAACCCAGAGTTCGATGCTGTAATTAGCTGCGGCTTTTTCAGAAGCGCCAAAACCCAACATATCTATGGCGTAAACTGTGTGATGCTCACTCAACACCTCTAAATTATGTCGCCAATGGCCAATGGAAGCACCAAAGCCATGTAACAGAATTAGCGGTGTTGTATTGGGGTGACTTTGGCTAGGGCGAATGTAAGTGTAGCGGGTTTGCCAGCCACGCCAAATCCAATCTCTTTGATTACCAACCCGTTCCTGCCAGTGTACCGTAGTGGTCACACTTACCTCCGATTTATCAGCGTTGAAATTCTATTATAAGAATTGGGCATTGGGCATTAGGCATTGGGCGGGGTGCAGAGGGGAAAACTCTTGAAGCTATTCCCCATTCCCCATTCCCCATTCCCCATTCCCCATTCCCCATGCCCCATTCCCTATTTACCTAACAAATTGAGGCATAATTTCAGCAGCGGTGAATATTCCATAGATGCCGCGTTGGTGCAATTGTCTACCAGCTTTGAGATAGCCAAAAGCAGGGCCGCAGACATTGGCTGCCATGCTGGTTTCATCTCCCAGAGTAAATGTATGGGTAGAAATCTTCCCTTCAAAGGTACGTCCTGTTACCTTCACATTAGTGCTGAGAGGCTTTTTGGGATTGCGGGTATCGACTACACCACCAACTGTAACGCGATCGCGCCCTACTATCCCGGCTACTTCTAACATCACATCATCAGCGTGTTCCATATTTGTCAAGGTCAGCACGCCATTAGTTTTATCTAGTAGCGCTTCTACTTCCGCGTCAGTCATCGCCCTAGCAGTTTCTACTGTGTAACCAGGCATGTGGCCAATGTCTTCCCGAACAGTGGCGCGGTAAGCTTCCCAGTTAGCAATTCCCACCCCAAAGGTAATTTCAACTTGATGAATTTCGGCGTAACTTTGGGCGGCTAAAGCTGCTGCTGCTGTTAACAGTCCAGGGGTAGCACCACATCCTGTCATGTAGGTAATTCCGGCGGCTTGCAGTTCCTCTTTCATCGCTAGGAGTTGTTCTACAGCAGTGGTGCGTTTAATCGCATCTACTAGTACCCCACGCCAACCATATTTGATAAATTCCTTGGCGACATTGGGAATAAAATCATTTGGCAGGTTGGGTAAAGCCAAAAAATACCCATCTACTTCCGCTATTTCGATTAAATCCTGAATACTTTGATTTGTTAATGTACCAATTGGCTCTAAATAACCCACCGAACCTTGGGACTGATAGGTTGCAATGGATGCTTCAGTATTTAAACCTTCAGCAGCATAAGCGTAGCCTTTTTGATCTGCTGCTGCGACTAAAATCATTTCTCGTTTGCCAGCAACTACCTTGGCGGCTGCTTGTCCGAGTCCGCCAAAACCCAGTACTCCCACACGTATCGCTGGCGAAATATTTAGAGAATTTTTGATTTGTTCAGAATTCATAGTCAATTTGTTAATTTGAATCAAAAGCCTTGATTCTTCGGCATCTCAGCTTCCGGCTGGTAACTGGTGGCTGATGGCTGATAACTCAAAGCTATAGAGATTAATTATGATTCATTATCCTGGGTTCTTTAGCCTGATATTGCAGATATTTATCTACTAGCGATCGCTTTTGAATTTTTTAACTGGGAATATACCAGATTTAAAGCAATGTCCGCAACTGGCAAGTGAGAGGAAGGCTTAAAAATACTGGCTAAACTTGACGCTTTGACACAATAGAGTTTCTGGCACGATGATGCAAATACTCATCGGAGCGATCGCTTAAAGTGGTGTGAAATTGTTAACATTCTGAGCATTATGAAGCGCATTTGCACTACAGTTAATATTTTTACAATAACTTCATTATCTGCTTTTATATTTGCTACCACCACTAATTTATTACTAGTGTAGACAGTCACAGCTAAACCAGTACAGACAAAAAAGCCAGTCAATCAACCAATACCATTCAACTCAAGAGTACGAATATATCCTGCAAATAATAGTTTACCAGCCAGCCGTTTGATTACGATTGAAAGTATTATCAAAAAGTCTAGCAAGATGCAAATCACAGAAGCAAAACTGACAACATACGAGGAATTTGCAGCCAAAACAGGACACTATAAATCATCGATTTCTACCAACCGAATGGTGTGGATAGTGACTGGTTTTGTCCAAGGTGAGTTGAGAATGGCTAAAGGTAGAAGTGTCTGTACTGATAACGCTAAAATTGTGGAATTAACGGATGCAGAAACTGGCGATTCTTTTGGTAGAACTATTTACTGTCCTCCAAACAACCAGATAAATTTTATGTAGTAAAGTTGACTTAGAATCAAAATAACTTGATTTTAGGAGATTGACAATTACAGTGGTGCGATCGCTTCATTATCTATAGTGATAACAAGTTCACCTGTCAGCAGTAATTTTAACGCTCATAAATTTCTAATGGTAAATTGTCTGGGTCTTTAAAGAAGGTATATTTCTTGCCTGTAATTTCATCAACTCTGATATTTTCTACCTCTAAACCTTTAGATTTTAAATAAAAAACAGTTTCCTCTACATCATCAACTTGAAAAGCAAGATGTCTTAAACCACAAGACTCTGGTTTACTAGGCCGTTCTGGAGGATTTGGGAAAGAGAATAGTTCGATTTGAGTATTTTCTGCAACTTTTAAATCTAATTTATAAGAATTTCTGGCGGCGCGAAAAGTCTCTTGAATAATCGAAAAGCCTAAAGTTTCGACATAAAATGCTTTGGAGCGATCGTAGTCAGAACAAATAATCGCTACATGATGAATGCCAGTGGTTTTCATGTGTACTTTTCAAGCTACTAATCATTTACCTGTAGCACTTTTAGCAGAGTTTTGCTAGTCTTTGCAAGATAAGGGCTTTAGCAAAGTGCTAATCTGGAAAATGCAAACCTTAATGCCATCAACCTTAAAGACGCTGATTTACTTAGAACAATATTTCTTACTGTAGATCAGATTAGAACTGCTACATTTTGGTATGAAGCAATATACAACGATGATTTTCATCAGGAGATAGGGTTACTTCCATGAAATTAGATTGCATCACCAGCAATCCTAATCGCATGAATGGACAGCCCTCTATTCGTAATCTTCGTCTTACGGTTCGTCGGGTGATTGAGTTATTAGCTACCTACCCTAATCGAGAAGAACTGCACCAGGAGTTTCCTGAATTAGAAGATGAAGATATTCAGCAAGCCTTAATTTTTGCATCGTCCTACTTGGGCGATCGCATCATTGAACTACCTAACCGCTATGAAGCCCTTACAGTTGAGCCAAGCCGTATTCGTATCCGTCGTTTAGCATTTTTGCCTGATGTCTAAACTTTCGCATATTTAACTTAAATTTATATTTAATCAGCAAAAAGGCATATTACTTTCTCAAAACTTCATATTTAATAAGCAAAAAGCCATATTGCTTACTCAAAATGGCGTTTTACTTTCTCAAACCCCAGTTTGCTTTCTCATTTTGGTGTTTTCCGCAAGCAAAAAGAGCTTTTACTTTTTCAAACCCCAATTTGCTTGTTTATTTAAGTAATTTCCGCATTCATTCTGGTATATCGTTAAGCCGTTAGCTTGCGATGCCTGCGGCGGGCGTAGCCATCGCTTCATTCAGCAAAAATCCTTCAATTGTTGCTTACTATATAGATTTCATCCCTAGACATTAATATTGTCACCTAGTTATATTTAACTTTTCAGCCCATTCTCTTTATGTTGGAAAAATTGAAGCATCTGCGACACTTGGTAAAGTTAAAACCGATTCGTAATTATACTAATAAATTTATTTACCCTTATCTAAAATTTTTAGTTTTTAGCATTATTCTGCTGAGTTTATTTGTTGGTGGGTGTGAGAAGGAAGATGAAAATAAGGTGATGGATAAAACAATATCAGGACTGGAGGAAGAAGCAGAAAAGCATATTATATCTAAGGTTAAAACTCAAAGGAACTACTTCTTAAAGCCCAAAACCTTTTTTATACCTCCTGACGAACCAGCAACTAAATATGGCTCATCTCCACCAATTTTTGGAACACAAATATGTTATCAGTAGTATACTAAAACAGATACTAATATTCTCTCTAAGACAACTATTGATGCTGTTTATAGCTATGGCGTTCAAGGCGACTGTGGTGGTATGTTTGGCTTTGAACTTAGGTGGTATGTTGGAGCAAGCTTTGCTGTTCGCATTCCTGGGGAAAAGCAACTGAAACTGATCAGTATTGTCTGTAGAAGCAATGAATCTGTGGGTGTACCCTCTCGACCAGAATACATAAATGGTGTAGTAAAATGCCCCTCTAAAACAACACAAGTATTACCGATTTAATTAACTCCGCAAATGGAAAAACATGAAGTTTTGGGTCGTCAAAAAGCCACTACAGCAGAATATGGGTGTCTATGAAGTAGCTCATTCCCATTGCTGGAGTTCATCTTCTGGCAGTGGTTCAAAGAAAGCATCGCCGAGTTGTCTTTTTAATAAACCAGGGGTGCGGGGTTGTGTACGTTCTTGACTTAAACCTAGCCGAAAGTAGTAAATTAGGTCATAAATTTCTGCTAGTTTGTCTTCAGGGATGTCTTGCAATTCTTGGACAATCTTCTGGATCAGTATAAGTCAAACTCTTCGCTGGTTGTTAATCAATAAGTTAGGAATATGCGACTACTTTGTTGCTCAATTGAGGAATAAAATATTTTTTCTCGCTTTGCGCTTTGCCCCGAAACTTTCATATCGCTAATCAGCAACACTGAATTTTTACTATTCCTGTAAAACAGTCTTTGATACAATCCTAGTTTTCTTGAGGTCTGCTTCAGAAAGTTCTTCACCAGCTTGCAAGCGAGTGGCAGAAGTTTGCAACACTGTTGCTGCGCCTTTATCTCCAATTTGTAAAGCAGTTTTGGCAGCTGTTTGTAGCATCGTTGCTGCACCAGTGCGATCGCCTTGTTGCAATTTCGCCTCGGCTAACTGGGTCTGACGATACTTCGCTAATGCTAAAATAGACTTCTGTACCTGGGGATTAGATGTCGGTTGATACGCCCGCACTACATCTGCATACACCGGCATCAAGGGCGAAAGTAAACCTTCTTCGTTAACCAACGGGTTATCATAACGGATTTGTAGATGAGCGATCGCTTGTTTACCTTCTGGCAATTGTCCCAGATAAATGTTCGCTAAAACTACCCGTTCTACATCCTGCATCAAATCTCCCAAACGTACAGCAAAGCTACCATCAGCTTCCGGTTCCACTGGTAACTCGATTGTGTCTGGGGCAACTTGGGCAATGGGTTTCAATTCTGCTAGTCGGACATTAGGCACTAGAGATAACAGCAAGTAAGCATTAGTTAGCCCAATTGATTGAATCCGCCCAAACAGCCGGCTAAACTGATCCACAGCTTGTTCGGGACGTTCAATATGGGCTAAAGTCCCACCACCGACATCAGCAATTTTTTCCAACAAATCCTGATTCCAGCTATTACCAAATCCGAAAGTGTTGATAGTTAGGTTCAGCTTGGCAGCCTTTTGCGCCAGTTTGAGACAGCGCTTATTGTCATCTCGCCCAATATCCCATTTCCAAATCCGCAAAGCGCTTTCACCATGCCCATCCGTCAGCAGAAACGCCTGGGAAACAGCGCCTCTTGTACCCTTCATCAGTTCTGTAATTCCCAGTTCCAAACCGTCAGCGATCGCAGTGCCACCGCTAGCAGTCAGTTTGCTTTTTATTTGAGATTTGATGCTTTCGGGGTCTTCAATCGCTTGGCTAGGGATAATGACTTCCGCAGTGCCGGAAAAAGCCACAACTGAAATGCGATCGCCTACTTTCAACCGATCGATTAATCCTTCCACCGCCTGGATCACCGTTTTAATTGGTTGTCCATGCATGGAACCACTTTTATCCAAAATCAAGCAGAGATTGAGTGGTAGATTTTGATCGGACTCACCAGCGATCGCAAAAATCGTCATTGCTAGTTGACGTTGGCTACTTGTTTGAGCCACATCAACATTATTGTCATTTAACGCCGAGAGCAATTTAACTTTCATTGCGGAGGAGTATCTTGCAAAACTGTTTTAGAGACAATTCTGGTTTTCTTGCGATCGCTTTCAGATAAATCTCCACCAGATTGTAGCTGGGTGGCAGAAGTTTGCAACACCGTCGCCGCCCCAGTATCTCCCATTTGCAAAGCAGTTTTCGCAGCCGTTTGTAACATCGTCGCTGCACCACTGCGATCGCCCTGTTGCAATTTTGTTTCGGCTAGCTGGGTTTGGCGATACTTAGCTAATGCCAAAATAGACTGTTGCACTTGGGGATTCGGGTCTGCTTGGTAATTTTTCACTACATGGGCATAAACTGGGATATTTGGTGTAACTAAAGCTACCTGGTTGGCGGCTGGATCGTCGTAGCGGACTTGCACATTAGCGATCGCTTGTTCACCTGCTGGCAATTGTCCCAAATAAATATTAGCTAAGATTACCCGTTCTGCATCTTTCATTAAATCTCCCAACCGCACAGCGAAACGTCCATCAGTTTCTTGTTGCAGTGGTAACTCGATTGTGTCTGGGGAAACTTGGGCGATGGGTTTGAGTTCCGCTAGCCGGACATAGGGCATCAGGGAGAATAAGAGATAAGCATTAGTCAATCCCACAGTTTGAATACGGCTGAACAGGCGATTAAACTCTTCCGCTGCCTGTTCGTGTTTTTGAATATAAGATAAAGTACCTAAGCCAGCATCGGCGATTTTTTCTAAAACATCTTGGTTCCAGTTGTCACCAAATCCCAAAGTATTCAAAGTCAAATTATAGCTAGCAGCCAATTGGGCGAATTTCAAACAGCGATTGTTATCACCGTGTTCATTTTCTCCGTCGGTTAACAAAAAAGCTTGGGAAACAGTATCTTTTTTGCCCTTCGCCAACTCCTCAATTCCCAAGCGCAACCCTTCATCAATGGAAGTTCCACCATCGGCGGCTAGGCGATTAATTTGCTGTTTGATTTTCTCTGGATTTTCGACACTTTGACTGGGTACTAAGACTTTGGCACGGTGATCGAAAACTACCACACTGAGGCGATCGCCAGGATTGAGTCTATCCACCAGACGATTCGCTGCTTTTTTCACCGTTTCTAGTGATCGCCCGTTCATCGAACCACTATGATCGAGAATTAAGCATAAATTCAAGGGTACATGGCGGTCTTGAGTCTCTGCGATCGCTGAAATCGAAATTCCCAACTGACGTTGACTGTTCAGTTGATTTGCGTCCAAATTACCATCATTCAAGGCAGGCTGCAAATTAACCTTCATAACTCAGAGTCCCTATTCAGGATATACATACTAAAAAATAACTTCAAAGCACTACTTTAGCTCTACGGAAAACCTATCCAACACAAATACACTAATATAATCAGAATATCTTAGAAGCCAAGCATTGGCAGATGCGAAGCCACCTTCAGCATTAGGGAGAAATCCGCACCTTGAGGAAGGGTGGCATCGCGCTAGGATGTATTACAGTTAACGGCATAGTTTCAGGCGATCAGTTGCTATGGACATTTCCCCAATTAAGGCTGTTCAAGCCCCATATTACGGCGATAACTTTTACCGGACACCACCGCCAGATTTACCTTCCCTTTTATTGAAGGAGCGAATCGTCTATATTGGGATGCCACTGGTGCCTGCTGTCACGGAATTAATCGTGGCCGAATTGCTGTTTTTGCAATCCGACGACCCCGACAAACCGATTAAAATCTATATCAACTCCACCGGCACTTCCGGTTACAGTGGCGAACCCATTGGCTTTGAAACCGAAGCCTTCGCCATCTATGACACCATGAAATATATCAAACCTCCTATCCACACCATCTGCGTCGGTTCGGCGATGGGTATGGCAGCGATGCTTCTCAGTGCTGGTACAAAAGGTTGCCGCGCTAGTTTGCCTCACTCCTCGATTATCCTGCATCAGCCCAAGAGCTACGCCCAAGGTCAAGCAACGGATATTCAAATTCGCGCTAGGGAAGTTTTGGTAAATAAAGGGGCCTTAGTTGATATCTTACATCGCACCACTGGACAGGCTCCAGAAAAAATTACTAAAGACATGGACAGGTTGTTATATTTAACACCCTACGAAGCGAAGGAATACGGGCTGATTGACCGAGTTTTTGAGAAAGAAGAACTCGCAAATCCCCCACTCCCTGCCAGTGTCCTTTAATTTGTCATTCGTCCTTTGTCCTTCGTCCTTTGTTAATAACTAAAAATTATTAATGACCAATGACCAATGACCAATGACTAATGACCAATGACTAATGACTAATTAAAAACGGAGTAAATTATGCCTATAGGCGTTCCTAAAGTTCCTTACCGGATGCCCGGTGGACAATATACAGATTGGATTAGCATCTACGATCGCCTTTATCGAGAAAGGATTATTTTCTTGGGGCGAGATATTGATGATGAAATTGCCAATCAAATTATTGCTGTAATGCTGTATCTGGATTCAGACGATCCAGGTAAAGATATTTATTTATACATCAATTCCCCAGGTGGAATGGTTACATCTGGCATGGCTATTTTTGACACCATGCAACATATCAAATCAGATGTGGTCACTATTTGCGTGGGATTAGCTGCTTCAATGGGGTCTTTCCTGCTGGCAGCTGGCACCAAAGGCAAACGGTTAGCATTGCCTCACTCACGGATTATGATTCACCAACCTTCAGGTGGTACTCGCGGACAAGCAACCGATATCGAAATTGAAGCTAGAGAGATTCTGCGGATTCGTCACCAGCTCAATGGCATTTATGCCGATAAAACAGGTCAGACGATACAAAAGATCGAAAAAGATATGGATCGTGACTTTTTCATGTCTGCTGAAGAGGCAAAAGAATACGGTTTAATTGACCGTGTGATTGAAGAACGAACCTCGGTAATAACTGGGGAGTAGGAAGGCAGAGGCAGAAGGGCAGAGGGGCAGAGGAGCAGGGGGAGCAGGGGAAGAATTCTAACTTCTAACTCCTAGCTCCTAGCTCCTAGCCCGCTAATCCCCAATCCCCACTCCTCTTCTTTAAACAAACTGTCAAGATTGAACTTTAAAATAGAAAATTAGCCCTTATCATTAATAGTCCGGGCTTGAAGCTGATACTGACAGATAATAGCCGATAGCGAAATATTCGATAGCTGATAGCTCAAGATGGATCTTGGAGATTGCTACCGTTTACTAGGTTTAAGATCGGGAGCTTCTTTTGCTGACATCAAAGCGTCTTACCGACGACTGGCGCAGCAATATCATCCCGATATCAACCCAGATGACAACAAAGCCAAAGATAAGTTTATTGCCTTGACAGAGGCCTACAAACTCCTGCTGACGGTAGTACTACCAGAGGAAATTGGCGCACATTCAAGTCAGGTGTCAACGTCTGGACGTGACGACGCCAAGGCAACGCAGCGGCAGAAAACACCAGTTACAACGGTGACAAGCCAAGAATCAGGGAAACCAAAGCCGCCGAATCTGTTGGAAATAGAAGAACGGCTGAAGTGGAAGACTTATGAGCAATTGCAGCGATTTTTGCAAGAAAGACGATTTCCGCAAGCGATCGCCCTAGCAGAAGCTTTAGCAGATCGTTTGTCAACAGATGCAGAAGTCCGTCAATGGCTAGCGATCGCCTATCAAATCTGGGGACGGGCGCTAATTTCCGAAAAACAACTACTCAAAGCCAGAATTTATCTCAAAAAAGCTTTGAAAACAGATCCTCATAATAAAAGTCTCTGGTATGAAGTCCAGCGGGATTTCCAGCGCTTGGAACAAATTTTTTAAAGATTCAGAATTAGCCCTTTCAAGACGGGTAAAATTTTTGGAGAATCATTCTTCTTATTTCTGTGTTATCTGGGACTAATGCAGTTAAATAAATTCCCAAAAAATGCTGAGTCACCTTAAAAGGGCTGGTTCTGAGTATAAAACTTTGACCAAAAACCTTGGTTTTCGGATTCTGTTAGAAAATAAACGCTTCAATTATCGCTTTATTTACCGTTGAAAAATAAGCTCTTATTTTTCTTTTATCAGAGTAATTAAACAGGGTTAATTACTTTAGACTTTTGTTACATACTTGGAAATTTTTTTGCCTACTTACTATAAATAGTTAATCTAGTAAATAAATATAAAATTGAATTTGGAAACCACTCATGGCGATCAGAACAATCACCAGGGTTGTCGGCCTATTCACCTCCACATCGCTAGCGTTTGCGACCGCTGCTCAGGCTGCGCCTTTTAACAGTCCGGGCTATCCAAACTACCCTTATGAAGGTCGCTACCCGGAGTCCACACCCTGCCGTTACAACCTCCAGCAGAGTAAAAAGGCAACCTGGAGTGGAAGCAACATAACGTTGAAGTACTTCTATAGCGGCCAATGCGGTTCATTCGCGCGGATCGAGAATGCGCCGCCTTACTGCAAAGTCTACCTTGATCGCACCCGGAGCAGTAACCCCAAGCCCACCAGTTGGGACTATGTTGGCGAGACCGTCGATCCAGGCATTAACTTTGCCTACACGAAGGTTGGCAATAACCTCAGTGGACGGCTCTCCCGCGCTGCCCTCGTCTGCGGCACTGGAACCGTCGTAACCCGGACTAACTGGTACTGAGCCTACTTTTTACGGGATGTGGAAAGGTGAGAGTAGTTAGCGAATTGCTACGGCTCGTAATTTGGAAAATCCGATCTAAGGAAACCTTAGATCGGACTTTCCACAAAATCTAAAATTGGTACGATTATCGTTGCCATCCGTGCAACACTGCTCCCAAAGTAGCGATTCCCTCAAGAATCTTCTCGGTTGTTTGAAAGCTAAAAGCTAACCTAATGGCATCATCTCCCTGTCCATCGGCATAGCAGCTAGTCCCTGGTAAAAAACTGACGCCGTGTTCACTAGCAGCAGTTAGGAGTGCTTTGGCGCTGATGTCTGGCGGCAATTTACACCACACAAAAAAGCCCCCACCTGGTCGCAAAGCAACTACATCGCTGGGAAACTCATGAGTGATCGCTTCTAACAACAAATTACATTTATGCTTGTAGCAGGCGATTAGCTCCTGAATGTGATAATCTAGTTTGCCTGTAGCACAGTAGCGGCCAACCACATGGCTGACAAACTGCCCCACAGGTCCTTCACTTTTGAACATTGCCAACCGCTCAATAATTGCTCTATTGCCACAAGCCCAGCCTAGTCGGATACCAGGTGCAATGATTTTTGAGAAGGTATTCACGTATAACACCCACCCCTCCTTGTCAAGGCTTGCCAAGGATGGCATAACTTCGCCTTGAAAGCGCAAATCGCTGTAGGCATCGTCTTCTACCACCAACACGCCATACTCAGCCGCTAACGCTACCAGTTTTTGGCGGCGAGATAATGACATAGTAGTGCCTGTGGGATTATGAAAAGTAGGGATAGTGTAAATAAACCTGGGTCGAATACCCCGTTTTTTCAACTCGCTTAAAGTTTCTTCTAACGCATCTACATCCATTCCCATCTCATCAACAGGAATAGTAATCAGGCGTGCGCCAGCCTGGACAAATCTACTAACTACTCCCAAGAAGGTTGGCCCTTCCACAATTACTACATCACCAGGTTCGACAAACACATCTGGTAGCAAGCCCAAAATCTGACCGGAACCGTAGCCAATAATCACGCGATCGCGATCGGCAGGGATTCCTTGAGCTTGCAAGCGGAGAATTATTTGTTCATAAAGTTGGGCTGAAGGTGGCCCGTAATTGAGAGCGATCGGAGCTTCTTCTGCCAGTACAGCCGCACTTGCAGCAGACAAGTCAGCATGGGGAAAGAGAATTGGGTCAGCCAGACCATAGGCAAAGCTGACGGTAATGATTTTGGTTAACTCAGTGCCGTAAGTTGGGGGTGTCAGATTTCTAGCTCGTTCGGCAAACAAATCAGTAATTTGGTAAGCAGAAGTGGTAGGAGCCATAAGTAATTCAAAATTGGGAGTCAGAATATAGAACGCACACAAAGGCAATTGGCGAAAACTTATACGTATGTATTCTTTCTTATAACATCATGACAAGTATTGTAAATATTGATTGCTAGAACAAATTACTATGGTGAAATTAATTAACTTCAAGTGGCAGCAGCTAATTCTCAGCTTAGGCTGCCTACTACTGATTATTGGCTGTCAGAGTTTATATCCCGCTACTAACCCAGACGCCAAACTTCTCAAGGTGGCCACAGACCCCACCTTTGTCCCTTTTGAATTCCAAACAGCTGACGGTAAGTTAGAAGGTTTTGATATTGATTTGATGAATGCATTGGCGTCGCCCGCCGCAGGCGCTAAAGTAGCAGGTTTTGCAGTCCAGTTTGAAAGTCTGCCCTTTGATGGCATGATCTCGACTTTGCAAGCTAAAAGAGTCGATGCAGCAATTAGCGGAATCACAATTACCGCCGAACGCCTGAAAACAATTGCTTTTTCACGACCTTATTTTAAAGCCGGACTAGCGATCGCTGTCCGCGAAGACAATCAAAATATTAAAGACTTCAATAGTCTCAAAGGCAAAAAAATTGCTGTCCAAATTGGTTCCACTGGGGCAGATTTTGCCAAAACCATCCCCAACGCCAAAATTAGTACTTTTAATTCTGGGCCAGAATTTTTTCAAGACTTACTCAATGGCAACGTTGATGCTGTGGTTAGCGATGCTTTTGCGACTTTGTATGCGATTAAAAATGGCAAACTCAAAGGCATTAAAGTTGTTGCGGATTTGCTTACCCAAGAATACTACGGGATTGCTATGCCCAAGGATTCACCCCATTTGGATGCAATTAACAAAGGTTTAGCAACTTTGTTATCCAATGGCACTTACAAGCAAATTTATCAAAAATGGTTTAAAGTTGAACCTCCACAATTGCCAGACTCTTGACAATTGGGCATTGGGATTAGGGGAGAGGTGACAGGTGACAGGTTATAGAAAATAATCTGTACCCTATAACCTGTAACCTATTCCCTTCTTTATTCCCCATTTCTAAGGAATTGCCTGACAATATATGAAATATTTATCTAATATGCGTCACAATTAATACTGCCACCAAAATTCATTGAGAAACTACAATCTACTGTAGTCAGGGACAGCCAATTGTGGCACCTTGGATTTTAGTAGCTAGAAGCACCTTGGAACGAATGGGAATAAAGGAACTTCCACTATGCTGATTTGCCCTCAGTGTAAATTTGAAAACCCCAATAGCAACAAATTCTGTCAAAACTGTGGCACATCCCTGACTCATAAGGTCTGTCCTGAATGCAGTACCGATGATGTACCTGTGAATGCACTACGTTGTCATAACTGTGACACAGAATGTGGAACAGTGTTTTGGGCAATTATTGCTAAAGAAACGACTGGGGAAGCTTTGAGAGGAGAAGGGGATGTAGGAGATGTGGGAGGTGAGGGAGATGAGCAAGTAATACCTTCCTCATCTCCTCTATCGCCTAGTTCTCAAATGACATTAGGCTCCTATTTAGATTCCCAAGAGCGCTATCAATTGTTAGATCCGCTACCTACTCAAACGGAAACTGCCATTATTGCTGATGTAGGTGTGAGAGTTCTAGACTGCCAGCCGTATCAAATATCACCGATTGAGGCAATCCTAGAAAGTCAGGAATCAGATTTGCTAACACCGTCAGTGGAAACGAGTGAGATTCCTCACCTTGCTAAACTTTATATTGCTTTACAATCCCAAGGTGAGCGGGGGATACCGTCGATTCACGACGCATGGCAGCAAGGTGATATACAGGTATTGATAATCGAAAACCGCTCGGCGTGGCAGCATTTACTCGACCTGTGGCAAGAAGAAACAACCAGTTCGTTAAAAATTCTACACTGGTGTTATGAAATGACCCAGCTTTGGGCAGTATTGGAACCAGTAAATTGTCGTCAAAGCCTTTTAGATTTGTCGAATTTGCGATTGGATGAAGACCAAACGTTGGCACTACAAAGGTTATATGTGGAATCACCGAATACTCAGCCCGCCACGGAGTCGCCAGAAGATGCCCCTCGCCAAACATCTGCTATTCCAGAGGAGCCGTTAACTATCCAAGCTTTAGGAAGAGTTTGGCAAGCACTATTTAGACAGTCGCAACGGACTCAATTTGGCTCTGTAGTTCAGATGTTGGGGGATTTAGAGGTAGGTAAGATTCAGACGATCGCCCAATTGCGATCGCGTTTGGAGGAAATTTCTATTGAACTGGAAGCACTAGGAACTGCAACTTTGCCGCCAATACAGGAGAAAAATACTGCTGTGTCCACTATCCCGCAATCAGATGAGTTAGAAGATATCATTAGCAAAACTGATGATATGCCAACTGTTGTGCTGGCGATGCAGTTAAGCAGCTTAGAAGATGCCGGACGCACAGATGTGGGGCGTCAACGTCATCATAACGAGGACTACTTTGGCATCGAAACCAAAATTCAGAAACTGGAGTTCCCTAGAAGTCGAGTTCTAGAAGGGCATGGTTTGTATATTCTTTGTGATGGTATGGGTGGACACGCTGGCGGCGAGATAGCTAGCGAGTTAGCAGTTAATACCCTACGGCAATACTTTCAAGAACACTGGATTGCCAACCAGCTGCCAACAGAAGATAGCATTCGGGAGGCAGTGTATTTAGCTAATGAGGCGATTTACAAGCTCAATCAACAAGATGCCCGTTCTGGAGTTGGGCGTATGGGTACAACTTTAGTAATGCTTTTAATTCAAGATACTCAAGCAGCAGTTGCTCATGTGGGAGATAGCCGTCTCTATCGCCTGACGCGCAAACAGGGACTAGAACAAGTCACAGTAGATCACGAAGTTGGGCAACGGGAAATTAACCGAGGAGTGGAAGCAAGCATAGCTTACGCCCGTCCAGATGCCTACCAACTTACCCAAGCCTTGGGGCCTCGTGATGAAAACTCGATTAATCCCGACGTAGGCTTTTTCGACATCAACGAAGATACTCTTCTGCTGTTGGCATCGGACGGTCTATCAGATAATGATTTACTAGAAACCCATTGGCAGACTCACTTAGAACCCTTACTTAGTTCTGGTGCTAACTTAGAACGGGGTGTTACAGATTTAATTGATTTGGCAAATCAACACAACGGTCACGACAATATTACTGGTATACTTATTCGGGCAAAAGTACGCCCAAATCTAGAAAGTTAATCATAAATGGGCATAGGGCATAGGGCATGGGGCATGGGGCATGGGGAATAAGAAGAAAGAACAATTACCAATGGGAGCAATGCGAATTAGCTCAAAGCTTTATAAATCAAGCTTGAAAGCCTAATTTACGTATAAGTTTAAGCCCAATCCCCAATACTTCGACTTCGCTCAGTACAAGTGCCTAACGCCCAATGCCCAATGCCCCATTCCCTAATCCATTTATTTTGTAGGTTGTATTGTGGTTAGCCTGACCCTGTTAGAACCGCAACAGAAAACGCCCCTCCAGCAGTGGTGCTTTGAGAACTCCTCCATAATTCGGATTGGTCGAGCGGCAGATAATCACGTTGTTTTAAATGATAGTTTAGTTTCGCGGCATCATCTAGAACTAAGAAAAGTCGGTGACGCTAGCAATGGCCATGCTTGGCATCTGATTAGTCAGGGTACAAATGGGACTTTTCTCAACGGTATCCTTGTACTTCAGAGTCCGTTACCAGATAATTCCCTTTTGCAATTGGCACAGGGAGGCCCAATACTGCAATTCCAAATTCAGGAGGTAACAGTATTGGAAACTGGTTTGCGATCACAGCAACAAATACAAGGGGCAGAAGAAAACGCCGCCGAGACACTTTACTCAGCAAAAAACCCGGCAAATTCATCCTCTACTTGCACGCACGAAGGCAACTCTCCAAACAATCTATTTTGCATCCACTGCGGTCAACCTCTCTCAGTCCAACAGAGAATTCGCCATTATCAGGTGTTGCGAACTCTCGGACAAGGAGGTATGGGTACTACCTATCTTGCTTGGGATGAGGCTGGTCTGATTGCGGGTATGCCACAACTGTTGGTGTTGAAGCAAATGAATGCTGATATGCTGAAAATTGTCAAAGCTCAAGAGTTATTTGAGCGAGAGGCGCATACTCTCAAATCTCTTAACCATCCTGGAATTCCCAAGTATTATGACTTCTTTGTAGAAGGCGAAAAAAAATACTTGGCAATGGAATTAATCCACGGACAAGATTTGGAGAAACGGGTCTATACCACTGGCCCAGTGACACCAAACCAAGCGATCGCTTGGATGATCCAAACCTGCGATATTTTAGACTATCTTCATAGCCAAAGCCCTCCACTGATTCACCGCGATATTAAACCCGCCAATTTAATGGTGCGAAGTTCAGAAAATCGCATCGTGGTGCTAGATTTTGGTGCAGTTAAAGAAATTGGCACAGCGCCCGGTACTCGAATTGGTGCAGAAGGTTACTGCGCTCCCGAACAAGAACGAGGACAACCTTTGACTCAATCTGATTTGTATGCAATTGGCCCAACGCTGATTTTTCTGCTCACAGGTGAAAACCCGTTCAAGTATTACCGCCAACGAGGGCGAAACTTCAGGTTTGATGTGGCAAAAGTTCCCACCATTAGTTCCCAATTAAGAGATGTTATTGATCGCGTTACAGAACCATTGCCACGCGATCGCTATCAAAATGCAAAGGAATTGGCTGCGGCTTTAGCTGCCTGTAAAGTCTAGAGAGTCGGGAGTGTGTAGAGACGCGATTAATCATCGCGTCTAGGGAGTGGTGAATATTAAAAATTCCCATCCCCTATTCCCTATTCCCTACTCCTCATCCCAAGTTTCTACAGCTAGCAATTCACTAACTGGGTCTTGCATACTAAAGCCAAAGTCAAGCAATTCTTGTTTCCAGTGCTGCCATTCATTACCATAGAGCAGAGCGATTTTCCAGATGCTATCGCTTGGCTTGATAATATTCGATTCTATGAGTGATTGCACGTTGCGCTGCAATTTCACCATTGGGTGAATCACTTGCTGAGTCATAACCTCGATTGAATTCTGATTTTGTGGGTAAATGCTTAATTAAAACTGCTTTCCATTCTGCAATTGTTGCTGGCCCGTAGAGTGGTGTAATTTGGTAAAGCTAGTCTTAACTTTTTAACTATACCATAACAAACTCTACTAAGTTACTGGTAAATTCGGTTTTGTACGGTAATTACCACCAGAAAATCCTAATTTTACCAAGCAATCCTTAAACTTTTTGCAGAAGCCAGACAAAAATATAGGCAGAAGGGGTAAGGGATATTTATATTTTCCCTTTTTCCTTTAACCTTTGCCCCTTTTGTTTTTCCTGTTTATCTCTACCTTTTTTTCACAAGGGTGCAACACTACCTTTCGTAAGATATCTATTGTGGACGCCGAGCAGAATAATTAGTCCTCAAGGAAGTTCCACTAAGTAGTGTGACTGAGGACTACTGGGAAAATTCTGTTTGTTTAAATTAGGGAAAATATGCTTGCTTGTTGAAGAAGCTATAGGATACGAGCTAGTTTGAAAGTTGATGACTGACAGGGAAATTTGCAATTGAGTAGAGATATCTACTCTTTCTGTTGATTTAAATGTTATTTACAATATCGCAAACATCTGGCTTTAGGTAAAATAATTGCAAATCTTTATATAGTTTTAATATTTTGCTCAGATAATTAAGACCTGTTAGGGCGCAGGGTAGGGTTTTGCTTTGAGCTATGGGAGCGATGCCTACGGCGGTAAACTACGCATGGCAAAATTGCTGGTATAACATGGGTTAAACATAAATTCCTCCATCTTCAGAGTCAATATTTGAAGTTTGTGTAAAAAATTTTTAGCGAGGATGTTAGTTTCTGTTGAACAGATGGGTATCCTCAGAACGGGAGGCTTGCTGATACCTAAGTATTTACCGCAGCAAGTATGTGAGGCATGGCTAGTTCAGACGAAGAATACCTAATTTCCCGCAAAAAGCAGATTCAGCGGCGACAAAAGATTGTCACGATAGTGTCGATGTTCTCGTTTTTTGGTTCTACGGTATTTGCAGTTATTCCGGCAATTCAACAGGCTACTCAACCTAAGCCAGCAACTGCGTCTGCTTCTCCTGAGTCAGGATTACAGCAACAAGCGCGGGGCTACGAGTTGGTTTTACAACGGGAACCAGAAAACCAACTTGCTTTAGAGAAACTGTCTGTGCTGCGGTTGCAATTGAAGGATACGAAAGGTGCGATGGAACTTTTGGAGAAGCTGGTAAAATTGCGCCCTGATCGGCAAGATTACAAAGTTGTATTAGAGAACATTAAGAAGCAAGAGGGAAAGGAGAAGTAAATGGCGATCGCTAAATTCAAAATATTTTCAGATTACTGATTACTGATTTATTTAAAACTAATGAAATTATATAAAGTTTTAGTATTTCCAGGAGGAACAGAAATAGGTTTAGAGATTTACAATGCCTTATGTAGTTGCAAAGATATTCAACTATATTCTGCGGGTCTTGATGTGTCAAATCATGCACCATACGTATTTAAGAATCACTTCAATATTCCAAGTATTCATGATCCTGCATGGATAGACAGTTTAAATAAAATAATCATTGAGAATAATATAGATTATATTTTTCCAGCTTACGATGACATAGTAATTTCTTTAGCTATAAATGCAGAAAAAATTAAAGCTAAAATTATTAGTTCTCCTTTAGAAACTTGTTTAATTACTAGATATAAATCTAAAACATATGCGATGTTTTCTACAAATATTCCGATTCCAAAGATATATCGGAGTCTAGACGAAATAGACTATTTTCCTGTATTTATTAAACCTGATAAAGGTCAGGGTTCTAAAGATACACATATTGTTGACAACAAACAACATCTTTCTGTACTTCTGTCTAAAAATCAAGAATATATTATTACTGAATACCTTCCTGGTGATGAGTATACAATTGATTGTTTCTCTCATCGTCATACAGGATTAATATTTTGTAGAGGTAGACAAAGAATTAGAACAAAAAGCGGAATTTCTATGAATAGTCGTTCTACTAACAATAGTAGTAACGAAATTTTTTTTAATTATGCTAAGTTAATTTCAGAGAAGCTAACTTTTTATGGAGCTTGGTTTTTTCAATTGAAGAAAGATAAAGATGGAAATTATAAACTTTTAGAAATTGCTCCTCGAATAGCAGGATCTATGGCTTTTCATAGAGTACAGGGAATAAATTTTTCGTTACTTAGCATATATGAGCAGGAAAATATTCCCATCGAAGTTATCACTAACAAATTTGATGTGGAGCTAGATAGAGCATTAATAAATCGATATAAACACAATATAGAATATAAAACAGTATATGTTGATTTAGATGACACTTTAGTTATAAATGGAAAGCTTAATCTAAGTCTTATACAGTTTTTATATCAATGCATTAATAATGACAAAAAACTTATTTTATTAACAAAACATACAGGCGATGTTAATAATTTCCTCGAAAAATATCGTATTAAATGCATTTTTGATAGCATTATTCAAATTGATAAATCAGCATATAAAGCAAATTATATTCTTGAAAAAAATGCCATTTTTATTGACGATAGCTTCAATGAGCGTAAATCTGTTAATACTAAGCTAAGTATTCCTACTTTTGATTCTAGTATGATTGAACTGCTTTTAGATTACAAAGGTTAGCCAATAATGTCAGATATTATAGTTAGTCAAATGGATATCGATCATCTGAAAATTATCCGTCAAAGCATAATTGATTTTATGATATATGTTGCTAAACATTATGCTAATAAACCAGGCATTTTATTAGATATTGCTCCTCAAATTTACGAAGGAGCTAAACCTTTTTTTTTACAATCAATAAAAATTGAAACATTTGATATAAATCCGGCTTCTGGTTGTACATATATTGGTGATATATGTACATACAATAATTGCTTAAAAAATGACATTTTTGATTATATAGTTTGTACTGAAGTTTTAGAACATACTCTCCAGCCTTTTAATGCAGTAGCAGAAATTTGGCGAATTCTTAAGCCAGGAGGAATAATATTTTTGAGCGTTCCCTTTAACTTAAGGATACATGGACCACTACCAGATTGTTGGCGTTTTACAGAACACGGATTACGGGTTTTATTAAAAGATTTTTCTATATTAGAGTTGAATAATATTGAAACATTAGAGCGGCAATTAATGCCAGTACACTACACAGTAGTGGCACAAAAATTAAGTAAATAAAATCATAAATTATGAACCATTTCAAACCAAATTTACAATATTTAGCTATTTTTAGTGGGACACCCACATTCACTGAGAAATTACACGTTGGTCGTCCTAATATTGGAAACCGTGAACACCTACTTAATCGCATCAATGACATCTTAGATAAAAGATGGCTAACGAACAATGGGCCTTATGTACAAGAATTTGAGCAACGCATTGCTGAATTTGTCGGAGTAAAGCATTGTATTGCTAGCTGTAACGCTACAGTAGCATTAGAAATAGCTATCCGCGCTGCGGGTTTAAAAGGTGAAGTTATTGTCCCTTCTTTTACCTTTATTGCAACTGCACACGCCCTACAATGGCAAGAAATTACCCCTGTATTTTGTGATATTGATCCTAAAACACACAACATTGATCCAAAACAAATAGAGCAATTAATAACTCCACGCACTACAGGCATTATTGGCGTTCATTTGTGGGGTCGTCCTTGTAATGTGGAGGTTTTAAGTAAAATTGCTCGTACCCACAACTTAAAATTAATGTTTGATGCAGCTCATGCTTTCGGCTGTTCACATCAAAGACGTATGATTGGTAGCTTTGGAGATGCAGAAGTTTTTAGCTTTCACGCTACTAAATTTTTGAACACATTTGAGGGCGGAGCAATTGTGACTAATGATGATGAATTAGCCGCAAAAATTCGCCTGATGACTAACTTTGGTTTTGCGGGTCTCGATAACGTTATCTATATTGGTACAAACGGAAAAATGCATGAGACATCAGCGGCAATGGGCTTGACAGGACTTGAAAGTTTAGAAGAGTTTGTTGCTATCAATTATTGTAATTACCAACAATATGAACAAGAATTGCAGAATATTCCTGGACTAAAGCTTATTACTTATGACAAAACACAAAAATGTAATTATCAGTATATTATTTTAGAAATTGATGAAAATGATTTTGGTATAAGCCGAGATTATTTAGTTGAAATATTACAGGCTGAAAATGTTATTGCTCGAAGGTACTTCTATCCAGGTTGCCATAATATGGAACCTTATCGTTCTTATTTTCCTCATAATAAGCTATTGCTACCTGAAACTGAAAAACTTGCCAAACGAGTACTCTGCCTACCAACAGGCACGGCATTAAAACCAGAAGATATTAGCAAAATTTGTCAAATTATCAAGTTAGTCGTCGCAAATAGTTGCGAACTTTCCAAAGTCCAATTTTATTCACATATCTGAAATTTATATATTAAAGGTAAAAGCATGAAAGTAAGTATTTTAATGATTACGTATAACCATGAAAATTATATTGCCCAGGCAATCGAAAGTATTTTAATGCAGCAAACTAATTTTGAATATGAAGTTGTTATAGGGGAAGATTGTTCCACAGATAATACACGCCAAATTATTATTGATTACCAAAATAAGTATCCCGAAAGAATTCGGTTGTTATTGCCTGATAAAAATCTTGGTATGCACAAAAACTTTATCCATACGTTGCAAGCTTGCCAAGGTCAGTATATCGCAATTTTAGAAGGTGATGATTACTGGACTTCTAGCGAAAAATTACAAAAACAAGTAGATTTTTTAGATAAAAACCTAGACTTTGCTATATGTTTTCACAATGTATTAGTATTTTGGCAAGATAATAGTTATTCACCTGCAATTTTTTTACACAATCAGCCAAAAACGTCTACTATAGAAAATTTGTTAATAAACAATTTTATTTCTACTCCTTCAGTCATGTATCGTGCTGGTTTAGTACAAAAATTTCCTGATTGGTTTTATGAACAAAGTATGGGAGATTGGACTTTCCATATCTTAAATGCACAGCATGGAAAAATTGGATATATTGATGAAGTGATGTCAGCATATAGGATTCATTCAAAAGGAGTATGGTCTGGTAAAAGCCGAGAATACCAAATAAAAGAAACTATTAGAATGCTTGATACTATAAAATATGATTTTAATTCTCAATATCAAGCAATTATAAATACATCAATAAAATTCTATTCTCAACAATTATCTAGTGTATTAAAGGATGAAGAACTAATTAATTCTTCATCCGTTGATTTAAAAGAACATTTACAATTAAGAAGTACCAACTTAATTATTTTTCCAGATTGGAATCAGTCGGATGAATTATTATGTAAAAATTTAGCAAATCTTATTAAAGGATTAAACAGTCATATTAATAAGCATGAAATAACTTTACTGATATGTACTAATAATATCAGTGAAGAAAATGCAAGCCTGTATATATCTACTATCCTTATGAATCTTTATATGGAGGAAGAAATAGAAATAAGTGAGGAAGTACAAATTTCTTTTACCGGGAATCTAAGTCAAATAAAATGGCGAAACCTTATACCTCTTATTACAGGAAAAATAATTTTTAATGGAGAAGATAAACAAGCAATTTATTCATCTGGATTAGAAAAAATTCCGGCTTTAATCTGGGAAGATTTTAGTAATAAACATTTAATTTTATCTAGTTTTGATAAACCTTATAAATTAAATATCGGGTGCGGACATATCAAATTTGATAATTGGATAAATATAGATAAAGATAAAGATAAAAAGGCTGTTGATTTAGTTTGTAACGCTGCACAAAAACTTCCTTTTGATGATGATTCTTGTGCATTGATATATAATGAGCATTTTTTAGAGCATTTGACAGTTGAAGAAGCTATATTTTTTCTACATGAGTGTTACCGGGTTTTACAGCCAGGGGGAATCTTACGTATAGCTATGCCTTCTTTAGAGTATGTTGTGCAGAAATACAATTCTGAAGAGTGGCAAAATCAAGAATGGTTGAATTGGCCAGAATTCAAGTTTATTAAAACTCGTGCTGAAATGCTAAATATTTCTTTTCGTTGGTGGGGCCATCAATGGCTTTACGATCGAGAAGAGTTAAATCGTAGACTTTTTGAAACAGGTTATACAAATATTAAGGATGTTGCATGGGGATTGAGTGATATACCTGAACTAAGGAATCGTGAAACTAGAGCAGATTCATTGCTTATATATGAAGCTCAATTACCAAATCAGAATAAATTAAAGAAATCACAGAAACAAACTGTTTACAATAGAACTAACTTCTTACAAGGTCAGCCGTTAGTTAGTATTTGTATTCCTACTTACAATGGTGAAAATTTTGTTGCAGAAGCTATTAATAGTGTTTTATGCCAAACTTATCCAAATATAGAAATTATTTTATCTGATGATAATTCTACTGACAAGACTGTTGAGATTGCTAAATCATTTAATCAAAAATTATCCTTTCATTTTTCGATTATTGAGCATAGTCAGTATGGACTAGCTCACAATTGGAATTTTTGTATTTCTCAAGCTAAAGGCAAATATATAAAGTTTTTATTTCAAGATGATTTACTAGAGCCAACAGCTATTGAAGAAATGGTTAATTTGGCTGAACAAGATGAAAAAATAGGTTTAGTCTTTTCGCCAAGAAGACTTTTCACTAATACTGGCAATACCATCTATGATTCAAACTTTTTAATGCATCACGAAGCCAAGGATGTACACAAAGCTTGGTCAACATTAAAACTGATTCAATCAGGACAGCAACTTTTGCTAGATCCAAATATACTTGACAATCCAATTAATAAAATTGGAGAGCCAAGCACAGTCCTCATTAGAAAAGATGTTTTTGAAAAAGTAGGATTATTTAATTCTGAATTTTGTCAACTTGTGGATTTAGAAATGTGGCTCAGAATTATGAGCCAATATAAAATCGGTTTTGTTGACAAAGTTTTATCCCATTTTAGGATACATCCACAACAACAAACTCGTCGAAATGTTGCTTTAAAACATGCTATTTTATTAGATTATCAAAAATTGTTTCAGACAATTTATAGTGATACACGATATCCTGAAGCAACGAGACAACAAGCTCTTTATAGATATGCAACTTTAAGTGAACAAAATGCAGAATTGCATCAGTTGCGAAAACAAATAGCAGAAGAATGTCTGAATGTCTTAGATGAGCAGATAACAAATATGTATGTAGGTCTGCTAGGTAAAACACATCAGATGTTAATGAATAGTAGCATCAAATATGAAAGTCTTACTAATGAAGAACAGATTTTTGCTGATGATATAGTTAAAAGTATATCTCAAGGTTTTGAGCAGCCAAAAGCAATTCAGAATTTACTAGCAGCTATGCTGTATTACCGTGCTGACCAATTACCATTACAGCATGACCTCTCTCGCATACCATGTTGGTTACTTAAAGACTATTTACAATTCTTATTTTCTACCCCAGTTAACTTTCAAGAACTGGGTGATGCCAATAATTATTATTACTATATAGAGGGATGGGTTGATTACATATATACATCGATACTCAAAGATTCTGATTCTCAATTGTGGCATGAAATAATTAATAGTTTTGTACCCATTGCTAATTTCATTCCCCTATATTTTAATGAGCATAATCTTAAAGATATCTATGTTAAACGTGGAGAGATTATAGAGTTTTTACTGAAGCTTAAAGGTTATGAAGTAGATTACGAATTTGCTGATAGACCTATAACTAGAAAAAAAATTCGCTTGGGTGTCCTAGCAACACATTTTTTACCTGGTTCGGAAACATTTGCTTATCTTCCTGTTTATGAGTATATCAGTAGAGATTTTGAAGTAGTTTTGTACTCTCTTAATCAAACTGGTCATCAATTAGAGCAATATTGTCAAAGCTGTGCAAACTTCTTTAAACTACTACCACAAAATTTAGAAGAACAGGTAAATATTATTCGTGCTGATGATCTCGATATATTATTTATTGCTACCAATGTGACGGCAGTAACCAATCAAATCTGCTTCTTATCAATGCATCGATTAGCCAGAATACAAATCACAAGTGGCGGTTCTGTGGTGACAACAGGAATGCGGCACATAGATTATTACATTTCTGGTACGCTAACCGATCCATCGCCAACGGCACAACAGCAATATCAAGAAAAGTTAGTGAAACTTGAAGGAACTGCTCATTGCTTTAGTTATGGTAATGAAGAAGAAAATGTAACCGTCAAAGTTGATCGAGAAAGTTTGGGTATATCCACAGAAACAGTTATTTTTATCTCTGGTGCTAACTTATTTAAAATCATCCCTGAACTAATTAATACTTGGGCAAAAATAATTTCTGGAGTTCCCAACTCTGTTTTAGTGCTTCTGCCATTTGGCCCGAATTGGTCAAACAATTATCCTAAGAAAGCTTTTGTAAATCACTTAATTAAAGTATTTTCAAAGCATGGAATACGAGCAGAACAATTAATAGTTTTAGATCCTCAGCCAGTACCAAAGCGCGAAGAAGTTAAAGAATACTTTAAAATTGCCGATGTTTATCTAGATTCTTTTCCATTTGCTGGAACAACTTCTTTGATAGAACCACTACAGGTTAATTTACCAGTAATTGCTAGACAGGGAACTAATTTTCGCTCTGCAATGGGGGCTGCAATGGTGCAAGCACTCGATGTACCTGGTTTAGTTGCAGATAGTGAAGAGTCTTATATACAATTAGCAGTTGCACTCGGCAATAACCCTAAATTACGTCAAAAAAAGAGCGCCCAAATCAAGGAAAAAATGCAAGCTAATCCTAGTTTTCTAGATAGCCGCGCTTACTCAGCTAAAATAGGCAGCCTTTTCCAACAACTATTTAGTAAATATCTTGCAGATACTCTGAGTCAAAATTTTCGCTTAGGAGATATTAACTTAATCATTTTCCCAGACTGGTTACAGCCAGAAGACCTACTATATCAAGATTTAGCGAGTGTCATTTCTACTCTCACTACTCACCCAGATAAAAGTAGCTTAACTCTCCTGATAGATACTCAAAATATTTCTGAGGAAGAAGCCGATATGCTTTTATCGTCTTTGACCATGAATCTGCTCATGGAAGATGATGTCGATATAACTGAAGGCCCAGAAATTTCTCTGCTTAGTAAGATGAGTGATACACAATGGAAAACTCTTTTGCCTAGAATTAATACTCGAATTGCTTTAGCAACAGATAATCAATCTGCGATCGCACAAGCGAAAGCAGAAAATCTCCCCTTATGCGATGTAGATAGCTTGATCGCATCTTAAGAAGCCCTTTATAAATAAGTTTGTAGTAAGCACTTCAGTGCTTAAATTTATCATTTCAGAGGAGGAGGACTAAAGTCCCCACTACGAACTTCTGAATTGTTTGTAGTAAGCACTTTAGTGCTTAAAAATATATGTATGAATATCGCAAACTCACAACAGAACAAAAAGCTGAACTAGTTAAATGTCGCTTAAGCCAGGGTCATCCACCCCACTCTCCACCACATCCTGTACAAGATAAGCAATTTTATCTCTTAACAGCAGCTTGTTACGAGCATCAGTGTCATATACACACTGAATCTCGTCGTCAGCAACTGCTAAATATGATTTTTGATAGGTTTGGTGTGAGTGCAAATGAAGATAGGAGCGCTGAAGCGCTCACTACAAACTTAAGAATATGTGCTTGGGTTGTTTTGCCTAATCACTATCATTTACTGGTTGATGTGGAAAATTTTGATGTATTAGGTGACTTGTTTCGCAGAATACATGGTGCGCTTTCTCGCCAGTGGAATATAGAAGACAATGTAACTAAAAGAAAAATTTGGTATCGTTGGAGCGATCGCGCTATTCGTTCGGAAAGACATTACTATACAACTGTTAACTATATTCATTACAACCCAGTTAAACACGGTTTAGTCAAATCTCCTTACGACTGGGTTGAAAGTAGTGTTCACTGGTATTTACAAGCTTGTGGACGGCAATGGTTGCGTGATTGTTGGACTCAGTATCCAGTTCAAGATTATGGCAAAGATTGGGATAATTTTTAATGTTGGTAGTAAGGACTTTAGTCCTTATTTTCTAAGCACTGAAGTGCTTACTACGAACCCTCAAAACTAGCTTGACAAAGTTCTAAGCCCTTATTAATATTTAATTTGAGGGTTAAAACCCTCACTCACTACGAGCTTATTTCCCCTCAATATACCTTTGCCACATCTGTTCGTAAGCCTTCTCCATCTCACGGGTAAATTGCTTGCCATTCCACAACGGGGCTGTTTGCCGCGATGCTTTCAGCTTCAGAGCGACTTGCTGACGTAAAGCCTCATCTTTGCCCAAGCGCACACCCCATTCTATATACTCTTCATCTGTCCAGGCAATACCTTCTGTGATACCCGCATTTATCATCATGGTGTAGCTGTTACGCGCTGCAAATTGTTCACCGACTCGCGTCACCAAGGGAATACCCATCCACAATGTTTCTAAGGTTGTTGTCGCTCCGTTGTAGGGAAATGTATCTAATACAATATCAGCAATGCCTAAATTAGCACGATGAACTGACTCTGAAAAAACTTGTGGTAGAAATCGTAACCGAGAACAATCTACACCTTCTTCTTCGGCAATTTGGTAAAAGAAGCGTTTAATTGTTTCCTCCTCAGCAGGCCCCTTAATCAAAAAGTAGCTGTTAGGTACTTGTTTAATAATTTGCATTTGCCACTTTGTCGTTTGTGGATGGCGCTTATATCCTCTTTGGGCGCTAAGATAGACAACGGCATCCATAGGAATATCCAAATCATCGCGGCGGAGAGTTGGTACACCAACTTCAAAACCATCTACTGCTATGTAAGTTTGGGGTAATCGCCAGATTTTTTCTGTATAGTAATCTTGTGCATCATTTGGTAGTACATAAGGATCTGCGATAAAGTAATCAATTGCAGGTATGCCTGATGCATCCCATCCCAGCCAAGTAACTTGAATTGGTGCTGGCTTGAGTGCCATCACTTCACTAGTAATATCTAGAGTGATGCTATCAAGGTCAATTAAAATATCAATTTCATCTTGATATATCTGGTCAGCAATTTCTAGACCATTCATACCTAATTGACGAGCTTTTCCTGCCTGGCTTAAATACCACTCTTGAAGATAGTCATTAACTAATGTGTAGTTAACAAAATAAGTATGAATATCAAATTTCTCTCGATTCTGATGTTGAAATAACCAGCGAGCTAGCCAACCAACAGAATGGCTCCTGAAAGCGTAAGATATATAACCAATTTTTAATTTCTTTGGATGGTGTATTAAAGATTGATTATTAATAATTTTACGAGTATAATTTTTTCCTTCTGATTGGGCAAAAGCTTGAATATAATTATTAAAAATACCAGCTACTTTATTATGAATATCTCGGAAATTAGCAGGAGCATCTTTAATGTGAGGTATTGCAAAAGATGGCGAAAGCAGCCGTAATATTCTTGCTTCTTCTAAAGGAATTGGTTGGGTTTGGATAAACTGTATATAAACAGTTTCCAGTTCTTGATAAGTTGTACATATCTCTTGCCAATATCCCCCTGCTGACATTAGGCCCCTTAGTACCAAATGGAGTGCAAAAATTTTATCAGCCAAGCCTTCTGATAAGGAATAACACAACCTAGCTGTCTCTATGCCTTGAGAATAATTACGAGCATTTTGATAAAAAGTCGCTAAGTGTCGCAAAACTTCTACATTATCTGGCTCCAGTCGCAAATGAAATTCTAGAAGAGATGATGCTAGTACAGGCTTTAGTAAAGTATGGCCAATTTCTAAAGCAGCAGGAAGCAGTATAGAGAAGCATTGATGAGGATTAGAGAAATAAGGCAGACTAGCTTCTATTAAATTCAGATTATCTGGATGTAAAGGAATAGTATTTAAAAATTCTTTTAAAAGTTGAATTAATAATTCGATATCAATTTCTATATCTTCTTTTGCTTTTAAGCTTTCAATTAATCCCCACTCATTCAAATTATCAATTTCTTCAAATTTTTGCAATTTGAGAGAAAGCGTAAGAATTTGAAGCAAATTATTGAGATAACTAGGATTAATTTCCCGCATGTGCTGGCGAATTAACCAAGCTAAAGAATATTGCGTAAGTGTTTCGCGTCTTTCAGCTTCTATTTGTAAAAATTGAAACAGTTCATTTGTCCAAATTTGTAATTGTTCTTCATCTGCCTCTGTCATTGGCAGCATCCAAGTCATTTGAGCTTCTATTTCTTGCCCTTGTAATAGTAATAGTAGTCCTAAATGCCAATAATAAGAAATAGTATTTGGTTCTACTGCTATTGCTTGTTCATATAACTGTGCTGCTTGCAGATAGTTTTCTTTAATAAAGTATTGTTCAGCTTGATTTTGCCAATTATATATATCAGTAACCATTGAGATTCTCATAGAATAAGGTATGGCCATCTAATTGTGAATAAACCAAAAAAATAAAATAAAGTAAATAGGTCTAATCTTTCCACTTAAGAAAATACGTATTCTAGCTGAATAAAAGTCGTGATGACAACTTAAGTTTTATATCAAGTGTTGTCGGTGAGTAATTTTGATCTACTAACTCACATATCTACTTAGATAAGCTGGTAAAGCTGCCCGGGCAAGTAGTCGGAGTAGCAACAGTAGTTACATCTACACCACCGTTAACTCTTGCTGCGTTGGCTTCACACAAAAGAGCTATAGTAGTAGCTTCACTGGTACCAGATTGAGTTACTACACCTACACCGCCGATATAACTTCTGAGAGGTACGGTAGCACCACCTGCTGTTGCTGCTTGGTTGGTTACTATGGTAGCAGTACCACCACCACCAGCAATAGAATATACGTAATTTGTGGTTTGTGTTGCAATACCAAGACCTAAACTACCAAAATCAGCTTGAGACGCAAATCTATTTTGTTCTAAGTAAAAAGCTTGCTGTGCGCGGTTCATAGTACCTATGTAGGTTTTAGCTTCTGACTGCTTGGCTTTGTTAGCTTGGTTCAAGAAAGAAGGCAGAGCGATCGCAGACAAAATACCGATGATGATAATTACTACTAGTAATTCAATAAGTGTAAAACCCTCATTTTCGTTCTTCTTTTTGAGGATGTGTTGAAGAAATTTAGCTTTTAGTTCAGTTTTCATAAATGCTTTTACGGGGTAGTAAGTGGTTGGGTGTTATATATGCAACCTACCCACATCCATGTGCTTTCATATCAGCCCACCCGATAAATCTTTCATATCAGCCCACCCGATAAATTTTTAACCATATTTATAGCCTTGGCGAATGGAATTTGCTTGTGAATAAATCACAAAATTGAAATAAAGTGGATAGAAGAATCTACCCACTTGAGAAAATACGTAATTTAGCTGAATAAAAGTTGTGATACCAACTTAAGTTTTATATCAAGTGTTGGCGGTGAATAATTTTGATCTACTAACTCACCTGTCTACTTAGATAAGCTGCTGAAGTTGGTGGGGCAAGAACTCACACCAGTCATAGCAGATACGTCTGCACCACCGTTAACTCTTGCTGCGTTGGCTTCACACAAAAGAGCTATAGTAGTAGCTTCACTGGTACCAGATTGAGTTACTACACCTACACCGCCGATATAACTTCTGAGAGGTACGGTAGCACCACCTGCTGTTGCTGCTTGGTTGGTTACTATGGTAGCAGTACCACCACCACCAGCAATAGAATATACGTAATTTGTGGTTTGTGTTGCAATACCAAGACCTAAACTACCAAAATCAGCTTGAGACGCAAATCTATTTTGTTCTAAGTAAAAAGCTTGCTGTGCGCGGTTCATAGTACCTATGTAGGTTTTAGCTTCTGACTGCTTGGCTTTGTTGGCTTGGTTCAAGAAAGAAGGTAGAGCGATCGCAGATAAAATACCGATGATGATAATTACTACTAGTAATTCAATAAGTGTAAAACCCTCGTCTCCCTTCTTCTTGGCGAGGATGTGTTGGATAAATTTGGCTTTTAGTTCGGTTTTCATAAGTGTTTTCCTGGGGGTAGGAAGTGCTTGGGTGTTCTAGATGTAACTTACCCAGATGCGATCGCTTTCCTATCACCTTCAGAAAAAAAGTTTGGGGAGATACAGTCACACAATTCAGAATCCTTGTATTCCAAATTGCACAAACATCACTGAGCCACAGGTATTGACCAAGGGCAAGATTCTCAACTTCGATTGTGGAAGCGCCTTATTCAAACTCAGGTGGCCACAACTCTAATATTGCCAGTTCCCAACCTGGTAGCAAGTCTGGTAGTGTGAGTATATCGCCATTCTGCATCACCACTGGAGCTTGGTTTAGTCGATAAACCGTTACTGTCAATTTGTCAGGGTCAATCAACATACCGACTGTAGAGCCAAGTTGCAAGAATAGCTCAATCTTCTCCTCAAGCGGTTTAATTCTGTCACTTTTAGATTTAATTTCAACCATTAGGTCTGGAACTAACTCTACAAAGTCGCGCTTGGTCTTCTTCAATCGTTCAGCCTTAACAAAAGACACATCAGGGGCACGCAAGTTTCTTTTTTCTGAGTCGTCCTCTTCTATTCTAGGTAGTATGAAGCCTGCGCTAGAGCCAGTCACTCGCCCAAGCTTGCGCGACATTACCCAAATATTCAAGAAGGTACTCAACCGAGTACCAATTTCCTCTGACTCGTAATCGGATGGCCCCATAACTATGATTTTCCCCTCTACCAACTCCATCTGCCATTCTGGATGCTCGGTTTGTAGCTGCTCTAAGTCTGTAATGGTGAGGGACATAACACACCAAATAACATTTCTCTATCTATCATACGTACCTCAACCCCTGAAAGATACAATATATTGCATCCAAAGAAAAACGCCTGCATAGTTTGCCATTAGTAGCATCAATGAAAACAGATGTAATTTTTTATGAATTTATCAAGGAACTACCACAAATATTTTTTGAACTTATTGATCAACCTGAGACTAATCCCAATATCTACACATTTATTGCGCCTGAGATCAAACAACAATCATTTCGTCTCGATGGCTTATTTGCCACTGTCAAGGGATTTGAAAATGAACCTTTATACTTTGTAGAATTGCAAACATACAAAGATGAAGAATTTTACGAACGACTTTTTGGGGAAATTTTTGTTTACTTCCGTCAATATAAACCCGCAAACTCAGACTGGTACGCAATTGTTATCTATGATCGCCGTATTCATGAAACCCCACCTCACCCCCGCTATCGGGCTTTAGTAGAACAACATCTACGCTGCATTTATCTGAATGAACTTTCTGCTAAGGCTGAAGATTCCTTGGGGATAGGAGTTGCCAAACTACTTGCAGAAGCGCCTACAAAAGCTACTTCCTTAGCCCAACAGCTAATAACTCAAGCACGAGAAGACTTCCCCGATGAAAATCTTCAAAATAAAGTGATAGCATTTATCCAAGCCATTGTATTTTATAAGTTTCCCAATCTTACTTTAGAGGAAATTGAAGCCATGCTTGATTTAGATGCATTTAAAAATACTCGATTGTACGAGAGTATCGTGGCAAAGACTAAACCCAAAACAGAACTAGAAATAAAGTTGAAATTAGTCCCCAAATGTATTGAGAAAGGTATGAGCATTCAAGAAATAGCAGAGTTTTTAGAACTAGATGTTGAAACTATCAGAAAATATCTGCAAGAACAGCCTTAGCGATTAAGGGGATGTTTGGCAAGTGTTGAGCGCATAGCACCGTAGGCATTTGGCGTAGGCGTAGCCCGTCGCAGACATCGCTTACCATCTGACGTAGCCAATCGTAAATTGTTATGCTATATTAAGCGTAGTCGTTATGAGTTTATATATTGTCATGACTAACCCAACTGTAGAAAACTTGGTAATTATCGGTTCTGGCCCAGCAGGATACACAGCCGCCATCTATGCTGGACGCGCTAACCTGAAACCTGTTGTATTTGAAGGTTTCCAAGCCGGGGGTTTACCTGGTGGGCAATTAATGACAACGACAGAAGTTGAGAATTTTCCTGGATTTACTAAAGGAATTACCGGGCCGGAACTGATGGATCAGATGAAGGCGCAGGCGGAGCGCTGGGGAGCTGAACTATATACTGAAGATGTTATATCAGTTGACTTGAGTCAGCGTCCCTTTACAGTGCGATCGCAAGAAAGGGAAATAAAAACCAACAGTATTGTCATTGCTACGGGTGCAACCGCAAAGCGTTTAGGTTTACCCAGCGAACATGAATTCTGGAGTCGGGGTATTTCCGCTTGTGCAATTTGCGATGGTGCAACACCAATTTTCCACGGTGCAGAATTGGCTGTAATTGGTGCTGGTGACTCGGCGGCGGAAGAGTCTATTTACCTCACCAAATACGGCTCTAAGGTAAATATGTTAGTACGCACCGATAAAATGCGGGCTTCTAAAGCCATGCAAGACAGGGTTTTGAGCAACCCGAAAATCCAAGTCCATTGGAATACAGAAGCCGTGGATATCTTCGGTAATGGTCACATGGAAGGGGTGAAAGTCCGCAATACTAAAACTGGTGAAGAGAGCCAACTGCACGCTAAGGGTTTATTCTACGCCGTTGGTCACAGTCCCAACACTTCTCTATTTAAAGGACAATTAGAACTGGATGAGATAGGTTACGTTGTCACCAAGCACGGTTCTGTAGAAACCAGTGTCGAGGGCGTTTTTGCTGCTGGCGACGTACAAGATCATGAGTTTCGGCAAGCAATTACGGCTGCGGGTACTGGATGTATGGCGGCGATGTTGGCAGAACGTTGGTTGTCATCCAGTGGCTTGATTCAAGAATTCCATCAACAGCCAGAAACAGCAGATAACGAATTAGAACATCAGCCAGCCAAAAAGACCGAAGCCGAGGAAGAAGCTGGATTTAATTTGGATGGGACGCGCCATGAAGGAGGTTATGCTTTACGGAAATTGTTCCATGAAAGCGATCGCTTACTCCTTGTTAAATACGTCTCTCCTGGTTGTGGCCCTTGCCATACTCTGAAGCCAATTTTAAATAAAGTGGTGGATGAATTTGACAGCAAAATTCACTTTGTGGAAATTGACATCGACAAAGACCGAGATATTGCTGAAAATGCTGGTGTGACAGGAACGCCAACGGTTCAATTGTTCAAAAATAAGGAACTAGTGAAGGAAGTCAAAGGCGTTAAGCAAAAGAGCGAATACCGCCAGTTGATTGAAAGTAATCTTTAGGGACTGGGGCATGGGGCATTGGGCATGGGGCATAGGTAATAACCAATTCCCAATTCCCAATGCCCAATTTGATATGTAAAATGGTCAGCGTATCAAGCTTTGATCCAGGCGATCGCTTTATGGCCATTACAAAACGGCGACTACCGACATTTTTACAGTTTGGCAAAAGTCCCAATCTTTCCCAAAAACTCATGCTCATCGGGTTAGCTATTACCCTATTTTTCATCTTCCTGGCATTTTTCGCTCCCGTATTGCAGGCTTGGGGATGGCTGCAAAACCCCAAAGATTTTCTCTCTAATCCAATTCACGAGCCACCCTCAGCTAAACATTGGTTTGGTACTAGTCGTCTCGGCTATGATGTGTTCTCCCGGACGTTGTTCGGCGCTCAAGCTGCTTTGCAGGTGGTAATTTTGGCAACAGCGCTGAGTATGATTATCGGTGTGCCTTTGGGGATGTTGAGTGGTTATCTAGGCGGAAAATTGGATAAAGTGCTGCTATTTATTATGGATAGCATCTACACTCTACCAGGGCTACTGCTGTCTGTGACACTGGCGTTTGTGGTGGGGCGTGGGATATTAAATGCAGCGATCGCTATTAGCATTGCCTACATCCCCCAATATTACCGCGTTGTTCGCAACCACACCGTGAGCGTGAAAACTGAAGTGTTTATCGAAGCTGCTCAAGCAATGGGTGCTTCCACTTGGGTTGTGCTTTCTCGTTATCTGTTTTTCAACGTCATTCAAAGCGTACCCGTCCTATTTACACTCAATGCCGCTGATGCGATTTTGGTGTTGGGCGGTTTAGGCTTTTTGGGGCTAGGACTTCCCGAAGAAGTGGCAGAATGGGGACATGATTTAAAACAAGCCCTAGAAGCTCTACCTACTGGCATCTGGTGGACTACGCTTTTCCCTGGTTTAACGATGACATTCATGGTGGTAGGGTTATCACTACTTGGTGAAGGGTTAAATGAATTTGTCAATCCCCGTTTACGGAGAGAAAATAGAATCCGACAGTAATCATTGGTCATTAGTCATTAATTTTAGACAAATGACAAATAAACAATACAGAGATTTGTATGAAAGATAATCTAACGTTAATTGCTGCCGCTACTGGCGGGTTTATCCTTTCCGTTGCTCTTGCTGGTATCTTAAGAGGTGCGCCAATTACGGCTTGGCAGGAACAATCGAGTTTTCGTACCACAACTGTTGCTAATTTACAGAGAGCGGAGTTGAAAGCCGCGCATCTTAAAATCGGTGATGAAAACAACTTGCACTCAATAGAATAAAAATTTGAGTATTTTTTCGCGCCAAGATGCTAAGTATAGATTTACAGAAAATAATGGCGAATTGAGGGGTGAAATTGAAACGCAGAGGAGCGCAGAGGTAAGCGCAAAGGGTACGCAAAGGTTTGCTAGGTGGCTATGGTTTGGTCTGAGGATTTTAAAGTGGTGAGTTCTCAAGTAATTGGCATTGATGTCGGGGGAACAGCTATTAAGCTGGGGCGTTTTGCAGATGATGGTACTTGTCTGCAATCTTTGACTGTGGTATCTCCTCAACCAACAACGCCGGAAGCGGTGTTGGCGGTGCTGGTAGATGCGATCGCTCAAATCGATCCAGATAATCAAGCTGTTGCGATTGGTGTTGGTACTCCTGGCCCATCTGATGCCGCCGGACGCATTGCCAAAATCGCCATTAACTTACCTGGATGGATCGATGTGCCTTTAGCAGACTGGTTAGAAGCTAAAACTGGCAAACCGACTGCGATCGCTAATGATGCTAATTGCGCTCTTTTGGGAGAAGCTTGGCTGGGAGCCGGTCGCCACTTTCAAAATCTGATTCTGCTAACTTTAGGTACTGGGGTTGGTGGCGCAATTATCCTTGATGGCAAACTATTTATTGGACATCAAGGAGCCGCTGGGGAATTGGGTTTGATTTCATTAAATCCTGATGGCCCGATTTGTAATAGTGGCAATCGAGGCTCTTTGGAACAATATGCCTGTGCTACTGCAATTCGCCGCCGCACTCTCAAAGAACCTATCGAATTGGGTTTTCTTGCCCAACAAGGAGATGCCGCAGCATTGACTTTTTGGCAAGAATATGGTGCTAATTTGGGAATTGGTTTGACGAGTTTGATTTATGTACTCACACCGCAAGCGATCGTGATTGGTGGCGGTATCAGTGGTAGCTTTGAGTTTTTCTTACCAAGTGTGAAGGCAGAAATTGAGAAGCGAGTGCAGCCTTTATCACGAGATGGTTTACAAATATTGCCAGCGGAGTTAGGCAATTTTGCAGGAATAGTAGGTGCAGCAAAGTTGGCATGGCAAAACTATTCAAGATTTTAAATTATGGTTCAAACAACCCCAGCTAGAGACATCTGTCTTTACAAATTAGAATAAAAATTAAGCTCTAACTAAGAGATAATTTAATTAATTTTACATTACGTAACATAGTTTAATTTATTCTTGCCCACTTACTTAGCAATTCTGAACTGATGGTGAAAAGTGAGTAAAAAGCAACTATTTAAGCTTGAATAAGCGCTATGTAATGTCAGAAGATGCAGTAAAGATGTTTTTCTGACAAAAATCATAAAATGAGTATGTTATTCAGAACCAAAGCCAGTTTAATGACTAAAGGCTTGAAGAATCAGCAAAGAGTCAAGGAAACTTTTACCGTAATGCTAATAAGAGCTAGCCATCGCTACGTACTCGTGGCATTGATACTCAGCTTGATAATTCTTGCCTGCATTAACATTTTAAAATCTAGCCAATCTTCAGTCACCGAGTCTCCTATTAACAGTAAAGTCCTGAAGATTTGGTCAGATAAAGGTTATACTTTGGAAGATGATGAAGCGCTCCAGAAGATCATTAGTAACTGGGAACAACAAAGCGGCAACAAAATTAAACTTACTTTCTATACTAACGATGAATTGCCACAAAAGACTCAAAGGGCACTTCAGGCAGGTAATTCACCCGATCTCGTCATAAATAGCAGTGCTGAGAGGGAGCTGTATCCACGTCTTGCCTGGGAAGGTAAATTGGCAGATGTCTCTGATGTAATTGAGCCAGTTAAAAGTATTTATTCTGAAGGTGTTCTGGAAGCAGTTCGTTTATATAACAACGTTGATAAGAAGCCGAGTTACTATGCAGTCCCAATTAATCAATTAACAATTCACATCTTTTACTGGCGAGACTTACTAGAGAAAGTAGGTCGAACTGAAAGCGATATCCCTAAAAATTGGGATGCTTTCTGGGAGTTTTGGAAACAAGTGCAGGATGATTTGCGCGCACAGCAAAAACAGAATATTTACGGGTTAGGCTTTCCTTTCTCCACTGGTTCTACAGATACCTACTACTTGTTTGAGCAGATTTTAGAGGCATACAATGTCCAAATTTTAGACTCCAAGGGTCAACTTCTGCTCAACGATCCCAAGGTGTATCAAGGTATTGTTAAAAGCTTAGAGTGGTATGCGAAATTTTTCCAGCAGGGCTACGTACCACCGGACGCAGTAAACTGGTTAAATCCAGACAATAATCGCAGCTTGCTCAATCGTGGCGTGGTTATGACACCTAACAGCTCGCTTTCGATTTCTGCTGCTGTCCGCCAAGATTCTGACACCTATCGTCACAAGCTTGGTATCCTAGAATTTCCGAACAAACCTAATGGTAAACCGATGCGCTTCTTAGTCTCGATTAATGAAATAGTTTTGTTTGCCGAGTCTAAAAATCAGAAGGTAGCCAAAGACTTTCTCGCGTATTTAATTAAACCTGAGATAATAGGAAACTATCTCAAAGCTACCGGAGGACGGTATTTACCAGTAATGAAGCCTGTTTGGAAAGACCCTTTTTGGACAAATCCAGCAGATCCTCATCTTTCCACTGCAACTCAAACACTAACTAAAGATACTCGCCCATTTTATATTGTTCAAAACCCTGCTTACAGCTTAGTTTTAGAAGAGAATGTTTGGGGTAAGGCTCTCAATCGAATAATTGTCAATAGCATATCTCCAGAAGAAGCAGCAGACACGGCAATTGAGCGGATAAAACAAATTTTTGATGAATGGCAGTGAGCTATATGCAATTTTAGAATTAGCACCTTAGCACTAAAGTTACAATTTTATTCTTAGATAACTCTACAAAAAAGATGATTCAATAGCTAGGCTAATTGAGCAGAAATTCTTACAAAGCATTTTTTAAGATTAGGAAGGTAGTAAATCTGTTTTTCAACTTTCTTGTTACCTTGTTCTGCTACACAGGGATTTCAAGACAAAGAATATCCTGTTGCTTTCTTAACGTATTTCACAACTTTTTCATAAGATTCAGGATTACTCACAGGGTTGATGATGATGGGAATAGTGCCATCTGGCAACCAAAAAGTTATCCTACCGTTCGGTTCATGACAAAAGGAACTGATACAGTTGAGATTAATTACATATTCATTTTTTTCGTAATTTATTCTTACCCAGTGGGCGTGATCTAATTCTAATCCTGTCACACATTCTAAATAATCAAAAATCTTTTGATAATCTTCCAAATTACTTTGCGGGTTAATCACTATGGGAATGGCACTATCGGGTAGCCAAAAAGTCACCCTGCCATTGAGTTCATAACAAAAAGCATGGACACGCTCAAAATTCACCACATATTCTTTCCTCTCGTAAAGGATTTTCACCCAGTACGCCACAACATCTCCTCAAGTCCGAAATTTACGAATGATGCACCCTGGATGTCCAAATCGAGTAAAGCCCTAAGTTAATGTTGTTATGCACTAATTCAAAATCTAAAAAATTAATTTTGAATTACGAATTACGAATTACAAATTACAAATTTTTATGACACCTCCAATGGTGTTGGTGTGCTAGATGTCGAAAGAGAAAGAGCGATCGCTGTTTGAATAAACCCTTTAAATAAGGGATGAGGTGTACTGGGGCGTGATTGAAATTCTGGATGAAATTGGCAAGCAAGAAAGAATGGGTGCTTGGTTAATTCCACAATTTCAACTAAACGCCCATCGGGAGAAGTACCACTAATCACATAGCCAGACTTTAACAACAAATCGCGGTAATCATTGTTAAACTCATATCGATGTCTATGTCGTTCATAAATCACATCTTCTTGATAGAGCTTAAAAGCTAAAGTATCAGGGAGAACACGACAAGGATATAGTCCTAAGCGCATTGTACCCCCTAAATCCACTATTTCCTGCTGTCCTGGCAATAAATTAATTACTGGATCAGTTGTATAGGGGTCAAATTCAGCACTGTTGGCACCTGTTAATCCCCCTACGTGCCTAGCCCATTCAATCACGGAACATTGCATTCCCAGGCATAATCCCAAAAAGGGAATTTGGCGATCGCGGGCGTATTTAATGGCGGCAATTTTGCCATCGACTCCCCGAACCCCGAAACCTCCTGGTACAACTATGCCATCGACACCCTCAAGAGAATTTTCGGCTGCTTCAGTTTCCAAATCTTCTGAATTTATCCAACGCAGGCGCAGTTTGCCGTATGTGGAGATTGCAGCATGATTTAATGCTTCCACTACAGATAAATAGGCATCACTTAACTGCACATATTTACCAACGATCGCAATTTCTACCTCGTGCTTGGGACTATGTAAACGTTGTACCAGGGTTTGCCACTGCGTCAAATCTGGTTTACGTTGTTCCATTTGCAGCAAGTTCAGCACTTGTTCTGCCATTCCTTCACGTTCTAGATTCAGCGGTACTTCATAGATACTTTTGGCATCTTGGGAAGTAATGACGCATTCTTCCGGTACATCGCAAGATCCCGACAATTTTTGTTTTAATCCTTTGGGTAAAGGGCGATCGCTCCGACAAACTAAAATATCTGGTTGAATACCAATGGATCTCAGTTCTTTAACTGAATGCTGTGTCGGCTTAGTTTTCATTTCACCAGCCGAGGCAATCCACGGAACCAGCGTTACGTGCATATACAGCACATTCTGCCGTCCCACCTCTTTACGGAACTGGCGAATTGCTTCCAAAAACGGCAGTGATTCAATATCTCCTACCGTACCGCCAATTTCTGTAATCACTACAGAAGGGTTTGTGCTTTTAGCAACTCGCAGAATCCGGTCTTTAATTTCATTGGTAATATGAGGAATTACCTGGACAGTACCGCCATTGTAGTCTCCGCGCCGCTCTTTATTGATGACTGCCTGGTAAATCGAGCCAGTAGTCACACAATTTAAGCGCGACATTGAGGTATCGGTAAAGCGTTCGTAATGCCCCAAGTCTAAATCTGTCTCCGCACCATCTTGGGTAACGAATACTTCCCCATGCTGAAAGGGACTCATCGTGCCAGGATCGATATTAATATAAGGGTCGAGTTTGAGAATCGACACCGAATATTCGCGCGACTTGAGCAAACGCCCTAGACTTGCTGCTACAATGCCCTTACCAATACTGGAAACTACGCCTCCAGTAACAAAGATAAACTTAGTCATAGTATTTTGAATTTCTAACAACTTCTAAAAATACATCCCGTCATTGTGCCACAGTTGTTGTGGTGTCATCTTCTGTGATTTGCTGTGAAAAACCTCTTAGGATTAGTAATATTAGGCTGTATTCTCACCTCCTCAGTTGCATTGGCAGAGCCATCTCTTATAGTCGTTTTTCCCCAGACAAACTACCAGACAAGTGCCCAAAAAATCTTCTTTCTGGGCACTGCACCACCAGATGGTCAGGTTTTGATCAATAGTAAGCCAATTACCCGCAGCAAAGCTGGTCATTTTTCGCCTAGTTTCCCCTTGCAGTTGGGGGAGAATCTTTTTACTGTGCGTTACCACAATCAAGAACTTAAAATTAAGGTGATCGGGCTTAACGCTAGCCCTGAACTACCACAGGGGGTAGCTTTTGCGAAAGATTCCCTGACTCCCGCAGTTGACATTGCCAGATTACCAGGAGAAGTAATTTGTTTTGGCGCGATCGCACCCCCTAACGCTAATGTCTCTGTAACCCTGGCTAATCAAACTATTGCCCTTTTACCGCAACCTCAACAGGCACAACTACCAAGTAATTTGGCAGCTTTGACAGGGCAAAATCAGCCTCATGCCCAGTCTAGCGTAGGCAACTATCAAGGTTGCACCACAATGGCAACAGCCGCCGATCTGGGAAAACCTCAATTTCAACTGATCCTTGATGGCAAGACACTAACTCAATCAGGATCTGGTAAGATTGAAATCCTCTCAAGATCGCAGTTGCCAGTTTCTGAGGTTACAGTAGAGTCAGGCGTGGCTCGTACTGGGCCTAGCACCGATCATTCTCGACTTACACCACTGCCCAAAGGCACACGCGCAACGGTTACAGGTAGGGAAGGTGAATGGTTGCGCCTAGATTATGGCGCTTGGATTAATAGTAAAGAAACCCGCATTTTACCTGGTGCAGTTCCGCCACAAACAATAATTCGCAGTGTCGGATACCGTCAACTCCCTAGTGCGACAGAGATAGTTTTCCCTTTGCAAGTTCCCGTACCCGTGAGCGTACAACAAAGTGAGCAAACTCTCGCTCTCACTCTCTACAATACCACTGCCCAAACAGACATAATTCGCCTGGATGATAACCCCCTAATTAATCGCCTAGACTGGCAACAGGAAGCTCCAGGACAAGTAAAATACACCTTTAACCTCAAAAAAGCTCAACAGTGGGGATATAAGCTGAGATACGACGGTACAACCCTGGTTTTGGCTTTGCGTCATCCGCCTAAAATCGGGAACACAAGACGCAAGTCTTTAGCTAATTTCAAGATTGTACTAGATCCAGGGCATGGCGGTAAAGAATCTGGTGCCAGTGGCCCAACTGGATATTTAGAAAAAGATGTGAATTTGGTGGTATCTAAGTTGCTGCGCGACGAGTTGCTGAAGCGAGGGGCAACGGTGGTGATGACGCGAGAGGACGACAAGGAAGTTTCGCTAGTAGAACGTCAGGCAATTATCAGTCAAGAAGAACCTGCGATCGCAATTTCCATACACCACAACTCTCTACCCGATAATGGCGATGCCGAAAAAATTAAGGGATTCGGCGCATTTTGGTATCAACCCCAAGCCCATAACCTCGCCATATTTTTACACAACTATGTAGTCAAAAAACTCGGCAAACCTTCTTATGGTGTGTATTGGGATAACCTGGCGCTGACACGTCCGACAGCTGCGCCATCGGTGTTGCTGGAATTGGGTTTTATGAGCAATCCCGATGAATTTGAGCAGGTAGTGAACCCAAAAGAACAGAAGAAAATGGCAAAAGCGATCGCTCAGGGGATTACGGAGTGGCTTAGGAGTGTGCAGTAAATTTGGGGTTACTTTACCCTTATTGTATTTGGTGGAGTGCGATCGCCTATCTCTAATCGTAATAATATGTAATGGATTATACTCTAGATTTGGCAGTATATCAATCAAGTAAAATGAAAGTTTAGTCGTTCCTGCGAGGTGTTCGATGACTATCTTTGACCGCCGCCGTCAACTTCAACAACAGATTGCTCAACTTCCAGATGACCAACTAACTCAGGTTGAGCAGTATATAGCATTTCTTGGTTTTCAGAAAACAGTTCCATCTCAATCAGAAGTGACCAAATCACATTCCAGTGGAGCTTCGATTCTGGCATCTTTAGAGCAAGCACACACTCCGCCCGATTCTCCTCTGGAGGATGAGACTCTAACAGAACCACCTGAAGATTTTGCTGCTAAGATCGCTGAAATAAAACAACGTGGCGATCGTTCTCAATCTGTGATCCGACGAGGTTCTAAAGGTCAAGATTTGCTCAAATTTGCTGGTACTTGGCATGGAGACGACCTAGAAGAGTGCCTAGCATTTCTTGTCAATCAACCAAGCACAACGATGTCAAAGTCTGGCTCTGTCTGTTTGGTATAGATTTGAGGCTTTTCTCTGGGTGTTTTTTGGCTAAGTCCCATTAATGAATTCTCTGGATTCCTTGGTTTCCAACTCTCAAGATTTTCTCGAATAGACACTAATTCCCTAAGATATTTACTCACTTCGATTCTTTGACTTTCGAGAGTATCAATAACCTCATAAGCTTCTACTTCCCTTCTTTGCCGTTGCTTAAGTAAAGAGTCAAATTCATGTTGAAACCTATTAATGTAGTCATTGATTTGCTTCTCGGCTTTACGAAAATCATCTGATACTTGTTGTTCAATAACACGCTGAAGCAACTTTAGGTTTCTCTCTACTTGTGAGTCAATTTTTTGCTGGATTCCTTGAGAAATAAGTCGTAAATCAATTTCATAGTAAAATACTGTTTCCTCATACGAAACATCTACTTTATAGACTTCATCTGATTGACAGCATTGGCTATTCGTCCTTGATTCTTTCTTACTTCTAGTAAATACTTCTTGCTGATGTTGAATTTTAGCATCAATCCCAGAAAATTCAAAGCCATAAAATGGAATTGGATTATTATCTATTTCTAATTGAAAATGATTTTTAATAGACTCAGATAGTTCATCAGAAATAGCCTGTATTTCTCGTTTAATTTTTTGAACTAAACCTTCACGAATTATTGTTGCTTCTCTAACTAGTCTGTCCTGAGTATTTAACCAAAAACTTTGTATTATAGGGGTGCAATACTCATTAATAGTTTTACCGAATTCCTCAGCCTCGTTTTTGTTTTTGGCCTTGATTTTATATGGATCAGAACTGGAAGAGTCTTCAAATAAAGAACTGAAATTATCCCACATATATGTGAGAAGATTTTGATTATTTTTGTCCTTTAAAACCTTTTTAGATTGATTTTCAGCCACTCTATCAATTTCTGATGCTATGCGTTTTTTGGCAGTTTCGGCAAATTGATTAATCCCTTGACTGAACGTACTAATTAATATTTGCTTTTGTGCTTCTACGGACTTTTTTACACTATTCACCTGAGATTGAACTGAATCTGAATGTTTTTTGTACTCTTCTACTTTTTGTTGCAGTTCCTCAAACTCTAACTGCCAGCATCCGATATCTGTAATAAATGTCTCATCAATAGCTTTGGCTGCTTTGTTCAATTCATTTAAAACATCACTCAATAAATTCAATCCTGAATTTTGAGTAATAGTTTGAATTACTGTCTCTTGAATTATCGGAATACGACTATCATTTAAAGCTTGTAGTGCAATTTCTCCTGGTAAGGGAATAACAAGCCTTCCTTCTTTATCTCTTTGGGCATATCTAGCACTAAAAAAATCTTCAAAGTCTTTAATATGACTATCAGTTGCCTTACCTTGTTGAATAAGCTTAGATAACAACCCTTGCCATCCACTAACTGAATCAATTCTTGGTTCAGCTATACCAAATTCAATTAAATCTCTTCTTAAAGATTCTATAACATCTGCGACAGGTCTATCTCTGTCTGCTTTTCTATCTACTTTATTAAGAATAAAGTAAATCTTACCTGTATTCTCTACTAAAAATTCTTTACGCTGCTCAATTAAGTCTTTAAGCAATTCTGAGTTCGTGTTGTCCCTAAACGATGTGTAATCCAGAATGAATAATATGGCATCACAAGTTCGGAGAGCTTCTAAAGCAGTCTGCTTTAAAGAAGTTGTGTTAAACGAGACAGACTCCCACTCATTGGGGCCAGGAGTATCAACTAATGTGAAACCTTTCAGTGATGGTATTGTACTAATCGCTTCAATGGGATGTTCTAATTCAAAGCGTGTAGTATTATCTTGATTAGATTTAGCTCGAATCTCATGGGTACGCTCTAAAAATCTTTGCCGAATTTCGCTTGCTTCACCTTCTATTAAAACTATAGGTTCTCGTTTACCTGCTTGATATTCTAAAAGTCTGGGTGTTTGTCCAACATCAATTGGACGGATATCTGTGCGACAAACTGTGCAAGCTTCTGATTCACTTGCTAAAACATCTGCACCAATTATGGCATTCAAAAAGGTACTCTTACCTGCTTTCATGGCTGCAATCACAGCAACTTGATATTTTTGTTCGGCTAAGGCTTTTAAAGCTTTGGTAAGATTATCTTCAACGCTCTGTAATCCTTGGGTACTATCTCCTTCTTTGAATCTTCCAGCCCGAAGTTCTTTCAAGTACTTTAAGAGTTGATTACCAGTATCACGAATTCTGTTATAGGTTTCTTGAAATTCTTGTTCAGACATATTTTTAGCTTCTAATTTCATTGGAATTCCCTCTTCGTTTATATTTGATCGATTTGAAATATCTACTTGCTCCCAAATGATTTCGCGTTGAACAGCAGCTATAAGATTGCGTGCATAATAGTCACTGGGTACACAAATTAACTCTTCATTTATTTTGCAGAGAACATTATTTGTCAGTTCTACTGCATTGACAAATGCCTTCAAAGCCGCTTCTGTTGGATCTCTATCAATATCCCACATCAAAGAAATCAGCTTATGCTGTAATCTAACTGCTAAACGCAAACAATCTTTTTCAACTTTATCTAAAGCGTGCTGGTGAGTTAAATGCTTAATCTGTATTTTTGTTTCATCAGCTAGTTCATAGTATTTTTGCTCCAAGTTTGTATATTTATCAGCTAGTTCATTTGCAACAGTCCTATGATGTTTGGCAGCTTGTCTATCACTTTCCCCAACAGCATGAGTAGTAAAAGCACCAACAACTGCTCCAACAGCTAATCCAAGAGCGCCGAAAATAAAAGGAAGCATAAAAAACTATGTAATCCTCTATAAATTTAATTCCTATTGTTCTGCGTTCAGATGAGGTAATTGAGAACCAGTAAGCAATTTACTATCTGCTGATGTTAATCCTAGAGATTTAGCAATAGCGACTGATTCACGCAAGCGTTGCATAGCCCCTTCGATTCCCGGTGCAATTGGACGATTTGTAATTTCTTGATTAATTGCTTCTGATTGGGCCAAAAACTCTAGATTTTTCTGGTGTTCATAAATCAGTTCGTTCTCAATTGCTTGTAATCTTTCTAATTCTTGCTGAGTTAAAGATTCATAATAGATTTTCACCGTTTGTTTATGGTCATCGAGGATTTTGAAAAACTCGTAAACCATACCCGCAGTTCCAACAACAGCTAAAACTGGTGCTGCTGCGGTTAAAGCGATCGCAATTGGTGGACAAGCTGCTGCTACTGTTGTGGTTACAAACGCTGTCACGCCCCCAACTGTGCCGCCTTTTACGGTATCTTTCAATGTTTCTATAGCGGCTTCTTGTGCAGAAATTTCACCCCGAACTACGCGCAGCCCGTTGGTTAGTAACGAAAATGGTGTTGTCGTTGCTACACCAATCGCAGCTCCCAGAGGCGCGGCTTTAACACCTGCTTTAACTGCACCTGTTAGATTATCAAAATGCCATTTAGCATCTAGTCTTATTTGCTCCTGGGAAGTCATGGGTTTATCGCCACGGGCTAAATTATCTTTGGCGTTTTCCCACTTGATATTTTTCGGATCATTTGAGCCGCCTTTGCTATGCGGTTTGATATGACTAGCGTGCTTATCTGATAGGTATTTTTGGGTATTAATATCAGTAGATTTACCATTAATCCCTGCTCTTTGAGATGGAGGGATTTTATCTAACATTTCTTGGGCTTGCACTCTGGTTCTGATCGGATCACCAGATCGAATCCCACCTTTATATAATCTACGGGCTGCACTTAAGGATAAATCCTGTAATTGGGCGTGTTCAACGTTAATGTTGGCAGCAGCGTTAAAAGCGGAATTACGCTCTTGTTCGTCAGACATGGGAAACCAATCTAGTGTGATGTATTAGCTTATTTTCTTATGGTTCCCATTTGAACACAGATGCGATCGCCTCTGATAAAATCATAAGCGTCTTAATCTGTCATATTTTGGCGCGATTGCTCTCTAACCTCTGTAGCTTTTGCTCTAGCAATGGGTCGTCGTCCACTCATTGGAACTGCGCTGCTTGAAGATTATCATCTCAGTATAGATTTTTCTGAGGGTGGTACGGTTCTGGTGGATGAAATTTTATAACCTATGCAGAAGATAGCAAAAACAGCCCTCAAGTTATTGAAAGGTGCGTTGGCGTAACCCATCGTAGACATCGCTGATTTATCTACTACTGAAAAGCTGGTTGAAATCTGTGGTAAGCTTTTGCCCGTGATTACTAAGTTTTTCGGCACGCTCCGCGAACACAAACGTACCATCGGACTCTGGTAGTTGAGTGTGATCGGGAAACTGAGGCGGTATGCCAATATCGGCAAGTGTTTCACTCATACTTTGAAAAGTATTGCAGCTATTTATTTAGTGCTTGACGCTTCCCATAAAGTGTTACTAACTAGTATAACACCTTGCTCTGTCTTGATTTCAGTGCTTTTACCCTGCCAGAACCCCTTTGATTGCGGATAGAAATATATGAAATCTTATATTTTGAAACTGTATGTATTTTAAAATAGGCGGCATGGTGGGAGCGATCGCTATTTTATTGAGTAATGGCAGTGCAATCGCCCAAGATGCACAAAGATATATCACTGTAGGGCATGATAAATTAGGAAACAGCGTAGCTTTGGATACGGAAACTATAAAAGGCACTACATACAAGCTTTACGGAATGTATGGTGATGGCATCTTTGAGACTACGTTCGATGCTTCATGCAAAGAATCGCGGCTTTTTCGGAATCGCATTGCCATTTATGGATCGAAAGGACAGCTACTTCAAGAAGATCGAGAAAAAGGAGAAATACCTTTTATAGCTAATTCTTCACCAGGTAAAGGAATGCAAATTGTTTGTCAAAAGATTGGTGCAAATGGTTGGTAGGTAATCATTAAAAAGACAGGAGGCAGGAGATAAAAACTGCTCAGGAAGATGATTTCAGGGGCTGGCATTTGTACATTTCATGATGTCCAGCCCATTTATTTCTACCTGTAGATTAGGTAGGGACTGAAGAAGATTTAATTAAGTAAATTAAAGCAAATTTTCATTACAGAAAGTTTAAATCTCTCCCCTCGTCGGTGACTTCCCTTTCTCTTGCCTCCTGCCTCCTACTTAACTAAGGACAAAACAACGTGTCACGCGTATCTCTTCCTGTAGTTGGATTAGTCCCTTTGGCAAGTTTGCACAATTTTTTTTGCTCATCGGGACGCAGTAGGACATCGGTAAAATCTGCCCCGTCAATGACTGCACCATCAAATCTGGCGTTAGCAGCAAATGCACCTTCCAACAGTGCATTTGTCAAATTTGCTCTGACTAAACGAGCTGAGTCTAAAGTGGCATTTCTCAAATCAGAACCCTCTAAATTCGCAGACTCCAAATTTGCTGCAAAGAAACTGACACCGTTCAAATTAGCTCGGCTGAAGTTGCTCTGGCGAAGATTAGCTTTAGTAAAGCTAGAGTCTGTTAAATCACGTCCTGAAAAATCAGCCTCAACCAAAATTTCCTTATTATATTCGAGTGCCAAAGCTGTTGGAGCAAAACCGACCGTTGCGGTGATGCTAACCATTCCCCACAGGAATAAGCTGAGTATGCTTACCCAAATGTGATGGTTTGTTTTACGCTTCAATTCCAACTCAGTGCTGGATAAGTTGAGTGTAGAACCCGTTGTGCGTAGGCGTAGTCCGCCGCAGGCATCGCTTAACCTAGAATTCACAGAATTCATGATATTTATTAGTCAATGGCTAACCTTCCTCCATCTCATTATCCAGATATTGGTTCATTAGGAGAAGACCTAGTAGCCCAATGGTTGCAATCTACTGGTTGGATAATTCTCCATCGTCGCTTTTCTAGCCGCTGGGGGGAAATTGATATCATCGCTGAATATGATAGAAAAGCAGAGGAAGCAGGGGAGCAAGGGAGCAGGGGAGCAGTAGAAAAACTCAGGACTCAGCACTCATTATTGGCATTTGTTGAAGTCAAAACCCGTAGTTCAGGTAGTTGGGATGCCGGGGGAAGAAGCGCAATCACTTTACAAAAGCAAGCAAAAATCTGGCGTACAGCTGAAATATTCTTAGCCCAGTATCCTGAGAAGGCAGATTATTCTTGTCGATTTGATGTTGCTATTGTCTACTGTCAAAGGATGTCAAAAAATCTGACTGGGGTTACAGCAAACCAGGAAGCTCTAGCTACTTCATCAGTACCCGGATATAAGTTTAAGCTGCAAGAATATATTCTGGCAGCTTTTGACTCTTCAATTGATAATGGTTAATTGGTAATTGATAAAATATCTTAATTACCAATGACCAATAATTTTGTAGTGGCGTTACAACCAAAAGTGTCACGCCAAAGTTTCTGGACAGTAACCTAAGCCCCGGACAAACTGTTGCCGGAACGCTTCAATTTCGTCTCTTTCTGGGCTACCATGAGAAACGATCGCTACCTGATAGCGACGCATCACATCCACAGGGCACTGTCCCGCTTCCAAACTCCAAAGTGCCATTTGCACCCTCATTGGCGGTTCGTAGCTAATTCCTAATTCATTTAGAAAAGCCCGAAAGTCGCCATCTTCTTGGGCCGAGACTTGACCTTTGAGTTTGATCCTAACCACCCAGCCATCAATTTGATGAATTACGGTGACGAACGAAACTGGTGTCTGGGGTCTAGCGTGGAGGTGTTGAACGACCCTCAGGGTTAGACTGGCATTTGCCAGATAGTACAAGTATTCCATGTTTGTTGGTGCTTGGGATCAAAGCCAATCCTACATATCTATATTCGTCAATAAGTCCCTGTTCCCGGTAGGGTAAAAGCCCCCGTTTTTAGATGGGGAGGTTTACCCAATTTTTATGTTAATTTTTCCGTGTTACTTAATAGTAACAATCTTATAGCCTAGCGACAAAACTGAGCGAAGATGCCTTAAAGTTCCTTTATAAGGGAAAACTTAACCTAGCCTTTTTAAGAGAGTATAAATACTAAATAAAGCAAAAACTAGTACAAGCCAATTTGAAAGATACTTCTAGCCCACAAGAAAAAGATTTGGAATTAGATTGCTCGGTAGCTGGCTATGACTACGAACTACCTCCAGAACTCATTGCCCAAAACCCAGCAGTTCCTAGAGATAGCTCACGGTTACTGGTGATTAATTCTCCGACTACAGGCATCGAAGCAGCACCTCTTCACCATATTTTCCATGATTTGCCTGCACTGCTGCGCTCTGGTGATTTGTTGGTTATGAACAATACAAGAGTCATTCCAGCGCGGCTTTATGGTCATAAATCCACTGGTGCGAAAATCCAGGTGTTGCTATTGGAAGAACGGCAGCATAACTGTTGGTTAGCTTTAGTTAAGCCAGGAAAAAGCTTTAAACGGGGAGCTAAGATTATTTTTGAACCAAGGGAAGCGGGGATTGGGCATTCAAAAGAGGCAGAGGGGCGGGGTGCGGGGGGCAGAGGGGAAAATTCTCCCTTACTTCTTGCTCCTAGCCCTCAGCTAACGGCTACGGTTCTAGAAACAGACGCAGCAACCGGGGGGCGTTTGTTGCAATTTGATGTACCAGAGGGAAAGACTTTGGTGGAACTGTTAGAGGTATTTGGTGAAGTACCGTTACCACCGTACATCACTACCTCAGAAGCTGCTGATGAGCAGTATCAGACAGTTTATGCTAAACAGCCAGGAGCGATCGCAGCTCCGACGGCAGGATTACACTTTACCCCAGAATTATTACAACAGTTGCGCGATCGCCAAATCAATCAAGCTTTTGTGACGCTGCACGTTGGTGTCGGCACATTTCGCCCTGTGGAAGTAGAAGACGTAACTACCCATCAGATGCATGAAGAATGGATTGAAGTTCCTGCGGCTACAGTAGAGCAAATCCGCGCCACGAAAGCTGCTGGCGGTCGAATTATTGCTGTGGGAACAACGGCAGTACGGGCTTTAGAAGGGGCGGCTCAATCTGGTAATTTACAACCATTTTGCGGAAAAACAGACTTGTTTATTTATCCCGGCTACCAATGGCGGGTGGTAGATGGTTTGATTACGAATTTTCACTTACCGCGTTCTAGTTTGTTGATGTTGGTAAGTGCCCTAATTGGCAGACAACGATTATTGAATATATACAACGAAGCGATCGCTTTTGGATATCGCTTTTATTCATTCGGCGATGCCATGCTAATTTTGCCTTCATCTGTGGGAGTGGGAAGTTAGGAGTAGAGACGCGATTAATCGCGTCTCTACGAACCTATCCCACTAATAATATTTTGTTAATCCAGATATGAATTGTAGCAAGGTCAATGAATGCGTCAAAGTAAACT